>CAYTDU010000263.1:0-7174 GCA_964436395.1 uncultured Gemmatimonadaceae bacterium
CATCCCGTAGGCGATCACCCGAACGGCCTCGTCGGCATCCGAACCGGGCAGCAGAAGGCTCTCTATTCCCGAGGCCAAGACCCTCATGACAATCCCTGTTCTGCCGATCTCTTGGGGCGATGCGCTTCCGCTGTTGCGGAATCTCACGGGGCCGGTGGCACCAGAGTCCTGGCGCGGAGCGCTACCGATTACCTACCACATCGGTCCAGGCTCGGCCGTGGTCCATTTGGCGTTGGAGTTCGACTGGCAGACGAGGCCCGTCTACGATGTGATCGGCAGAATCCGCGGAGCTCGCAATCCCGATCAATGGATAGTTTACGGCAATCACCACGACGCATGGGTCAACGGCGCCGCAGATCCTCTCTCAGGTCAGGTCGCTTTGGGCGAAACCGCCAGGGCTTTCGGCGAGCTGATGAAGACGGGATGGAGACCGGCAAGGACTCTGATATTCGCCGCCTGGGATTGTGAGGAGTGGGGCATCATCGGATCGACAGAATGGGTGGAGAAACACCAGGATGAGCTGCGGGAAAATGGGGTCGCGTACCTGAACACCGACACCAACGGCCGCGGCTGGCTCAACGCGGGTGGGTCTCATTCGCTCCAGACGTTCATCGCGCAGGTAGCGCGCGATATTCCCGACCCGAAAAGAGGCAAGAGTGCGCTAGAGGCGTGGGTGGAACGCCGTGCGGCATTCCAACCGGATGCTGCCGGCTATACCGACGGACTTCTGGAGAAAAAATTCACCATCGGAGCATTGGGCTCGGGCTCGGACTATGCCGCGTTTCTCGACTTCACAGGCCTCTCTGTGTTGAGCTTGGGTTCTGGTGGGGAGGTGCGCGCCGGCGTCGGTCACTCGATTTACGACACATATGATTTCTACGCACGATATTCGGATCCGGGATTTGCTTACAGCACCATGATGGCTCAAACGCTCGGCACCACAATGATACGGCTGGCGGACGCCCCCGTTCTCCCGTTTGAGTTCAACACTGTGGCAGGCACGTACGAGACCTATGTTGACGAGATTGAGTCTGCGGCGGCAGCGAACGACGCGACCAAAGGATTGGATCTGAGTGAGGTGAGGAGTGCGCTGGAACGGATGCGTCTGGCTGCGAACACATACGAGACCGCACTCTTGTCAGTTCAAGCAATGACGGCACGCGATGTGGAACGACGTTGGGACGAACTGGCCCCCGTCAACGAGATTCTGTACAAAACCGAACGCATGCTCACCGATCCCGCAGGCCTCGTAGGCCGCGAGTGGTACAAACATATGATCTACGCACCGGGGTTCTTTACCGGTTATGGCGTCAAGACGATGGCTGGAATCCGCGAGGCGGTTGAGGACCAGCCCGACGTCGCTCTGGCTCAGCGCGAAGCGGCACGGGTTGCAGCGGCGATAGATCGTTACACCCTTCAAGTGAGTCGAGCGGCACAGGCCCTACGGCAAGCGCTCAACTGAACCCGATGGCTGGCGGATGACTCGAAATTCGAGAATTCAAGGAGATGTTTCCCATGTGTAGAACACCGATCCGATTTGTACTGGCTCTTGTTTTTCTTGCTGCCTCGGCATCGTTCTTGGCGGCACAATCACCGGAATATTACGCCGAGATGCACTGGCGCTCCATCGGGCCGACGCGGTCGTCACGATGTCGGGCTATTGATGGCGTTGCCGATCAACCCAACGTCTTTTACGCCGGGTTCGACAATGGCGGAGTTTGGCGCACGACCGACTATGGGTCCACCTGGCATCCGATCTTCGACGATCAACCCACGAGTTCGATTGGTGCGATCGCGGTAGCTCCCTCCAACCCGAACATCATCTACGTCGGAAGCGGGGCAGGAATCATTCGTCCCGACCTCTCCACCGGCGACGGCATGTACAAATCGACCGACGCCGGCGAGACGTGGACTCACCTCGGCTTGCGCGAGAGCCAGATGATTGCCGACGTGATCGTGGATCCCACGAATCCCGACCGCATCTTCGTGGCGGTTTTGGGTCATCCTTACGGCCCGAACGAGCAGCGAGGAATCTTCCGGTCGACCGACGGGGGATTGACCTACGAGAAGGTGCTGTACAGAGACGAATACACTAGTGGCAACGACGTTATGTTCGACCCGGTCGATCCGAACATCGTATACGCGGCTCTCTGGCAGCAGCAGGAGAGCTTCAGGGAGAGTTTCGCATACGGCGGGTCGGGAGAGGCCATCTATAAGTCAACCGATGGCGGAGACACCTGGAGACCACTCACCAACGGGCTCCCTGCGGTAAATGAGGCAAATCTTGCAGTAGCTCCCAGCAACCGAAATGTGCTCTACGCCATGATAGCGGGAACGACGCGATCGGGGGAAGGTGCCGATCGGGCCATGACCGCGGGTGTGGTTGGCCTCTTCAAATCGACCGACGCCGGCGAGCATTGGATGGCGGTGGACGTGCCCGAGGGGGCAGGTGTTCCGGCAACGCCCCATGTTGACACGCGTCCCTTGGCACGCATCGGCGGTGGTGACCTGCCTACTGTGACGGTCGATCCTACGGATGAAAACGTCTTATACAGCGCCACTGTGGTAATGTGGCGGAGCGACGATGGCGGAGTTCACTGGACCGCGATCAGAGGTGCGTACGGCGGGGACGACTATCAGAAAATATGGATCAACCCAAACAACCCTGACATCATCTTCACGGTCTCCGACCAGGGCGCAGTCGTTTCGGCAAACCGTGGTAAATCCTGGAGCAACTGGTACACGCAGCCTACCGCGGCCATGTTCCACGTCACCGCGGACAACGATTTCCCGTATCGCGTATGTTCTGGACAGCAGGATGCCGGGTCGGCGTGCGTCAAGAGCCGCTCCGATGACGGTATGATCACTTTCCACGACTGGCATCCCGCCAACATTCAGGAATACGGAATTGCTGCTCCGGACCCTCGCGATCCCGACATGGTCTACGGAGGTCAGCGGTCGGGAGTCACCCTCTACAACCGCAAGACTGGCCAGACGACACAGGTTGGCCCCGACATGGGGCCGCGTGGTGGGCCGCACAACAGGAATGTCCGCACGATGCAGCTCCTCTGGTCTCCGGTGGACCCGGACCTCCTGTTCTTCACGTCCAACGTGGTATGGAAGACCCACGACCGAGGTTTTAGTTGGACGCGCATCAGCCCCGATCTATCGCGTTCAACATGGGATATCCCCGAGAATGCCGGGAAATACGATCGTTTTGTCGAAGTCGGGCAGCAGGGAGTGATCACGGCTCTGTCTGCGTCCCCGATCGACGTGGACGTGCTGTGGGCCGGCACCGATGACGGCAATATTCAGGTCACAATGGACGGCGGCGCCAACTGGACCAACGTGACCCCACCCCAGATCAAGCCGTGGACACGGATCTTCAACGTTGAGGCCGGGCATTTTGACAAAGGCACGGCGTATGCCGCTGCTAACACGATGCGCATAGACGACATGAATCCGCACTTCTGGCGCACGCACGACGGTGGCAGGACGTGGACGGAAATCAACAACGGCATCGCTCCCGGAGCAGTGTCCAATTCCATTAGGGAAGACCCTCGCAAACCGGGCCTCCTATATGCGGCCACAGAAACCCAGGTATGGGTATCCTTCGACGACGGCGACAATTGGCACTCGCTGCGGTTGGACATGCCGGCGGTGTCTGTCCGCGAAATCAAGGTGAAGGACGACAGCACCTGTATGTGCTCCGACCTTCTCGCTGGCACCCACGGCCGCGGTTTCTGGATTCTCGACAACCTCACGCCGCTCAGACAGATGGCCGAGGCACGAGTCGCCGACCTTGCATACCTATTCAAGCCGGCGACGGCGTTGCGCGTGCGTTTCGGCATGAACGACCCGACGGAGTGGCCGCCTGAGGTACCTCATGGAGAAAACCCGCTTCCCGGCGGGATCATCGACTACTATCTGCCCAATGATGTGCAGGGCCCGGTTACTCTCGAGATTCTGGACGAAGGCGGCACGGTAGTACGCTCGCTTTCCAGCGACGATCCGAGGCTCGTGCCCGATCCAGCTCTCGATCCCGAAGGGTATGACAGGATCTGCCAGCAAGATCCGACGGCTCCCAATTGCAGGCAACCGTTGTACTGGCCTGCGCCACAAATGCTCCTTTCCACCAAGAAAGGGATGCATCGGTTTTCGTGGGATCTTCACTTCGAACCGATTGGTGAAGAACCCAGAGCGGGTGGCGGCGCAACGGGTGCCGTACCGGGGCACACCTACCCCAGAGTCGAATCGCCATGGGCACCTCCCGGCGAGTACACGGTTCGTCTGACGGTCAACGGCCGGCAGTTCACGCAGCCGATCTCGGTGCGGCTCGATCCGAGGGTTACTATCGCTGACGAGGATCTTGCGCTCATCAACACACTGTCGCGTGAGATGTATGACGCGGCATTGGAGGCAGGAGCGGCCTACGAGGAAGCCAGAGCGATGGTGGAACGGTTCGAGGCCGAAGGGAACTCGGAAGCCAAGGCACAGGTTGAAGCGCTTGCGCCACCGCCGTTGGCCGGTATGTCGGCTCGCTACCGCAGGTACTTCGGATCATCAGGACCGCCGAGTTTGAGGAGCGTGGGCTATGCTCTGATGGATGCGGCCATGGCCATGCAGGCAGCTGAGGTACGTCCGACCCAGCGGATGATCGACGCTTGCGACGCAGCGCGTGCGCAGTACGACGACGTGATGGGGCAATGGCGCGTGCTCAAGGCATCTGTTTCTCGGTAATGAGTTAGAGAGCGCAACTCCTGCTTTGCAGGAGTCCCAATCCCCCGGTGGAGGCGAAAGCCTTTAACGGGGGATTGGTGTAATCCTCAACATCACGACTCCGTGAGGTGGCACACGGGTTTGCAGACGCTCGTCGTACGGCCCTGTGTCCGTGTGCGTCCCGAGATCTTCATGAGCCCACAGGTCCCTGACTCGGGCGGGGCCAGGTGGCAGCCCCACGTCGTCCCAGCGCACGTACGCGTCCATGGTGTCGGGTCGTTGGTTGAGTAGAGCGACCGCGAGTGCCCCGTCCGACAGAGGTTTAGCCCATACCTGAACTCCGTACCCGCGATCCAGCATCACCCGCCCTTGAACGCCGAGTCGGTCCTGGTCCACCGCGATGACCTCCTCGTTGGTGAGAATCTCGCGGATTTCGTCCGACATCGTGCGAAGGTCGTTACCAGCCATCAACGGTGCTGCCATGATGGCCCACAGCGAGAAGTGTGCTCGGTATTCGTCGAGGGTCATGCCTCCGTTCCCGACCTCCAACATGTCGGGATCGTTCCAATGACCGGGTCCCGCGTACTCGTGCAAACGCTGATTGGCGTTCAGGATCCAGATAACACTCTCCCAGCGGTCTCCTATGTCGGAGGTGGTCCGCCAGAGTTGCCCAATGCCCTCGCCCCACTCCCATGGTCTGTTCCGTCCCCACTCGCAAATGCTCAGCACAATTGGACGTCCGGTGGCTTTGAAAGCATCGCGGAACTTCGCATAGTGAGTCGGAGCGTTCAGTGAATCGGCATGGCACCAATCCACCTTCACGTAGTCCACTCCCCATTCAGCGTAGGTCCGAGCGTCAACCTCTTCATAACCCAGCGACCCTGGTCGATCTTGGCAGGTCATAGGGCCGACATCGGTGTAGATGCCGAACTTGAGTCCCAAGTCGTGGACGTAATCGGCCAGCGCCCTCATCCCCGTGGGGAAACGTTCCGGGTCGGCGACGATTTGTCCGTGGTCGTCGCGATCCACCTGCCAGCAGTCGTCAATGACCACATACTCGTACCCTGCATCGCGCATCCCGGAAGCCACCATTGCGTCTGCTATCTCGCGTACCAACTCCTCGCTCACGTCGCAGTGGAATTTGTTCCAAGTGTTGAAGCCCATTGGCGGTGTGGCAGCGAGCAGTGAATCATCAGCAGTGGACGTCACCGAATCGTTCGCCGGCGAGCATGCAACCATAAAGAGCGTCATCGCCAATGCCACGGTGGATGAAGCGCCCAAGATTGCGGGCGGGCCTCGACGTGAATCGCGGCGTTGCGATGAGAAATGCGATTGAAGCATCATGTCTCCTCTGGACAGTGGTCAGTGCCTTCGGTGCGCGCAAAGATATTGCTGGGTGATCGAGAACGTAAGGCGATTGTGCGACTATATTCACAACTTCAACACTGCCTCGCACGCCGTGCGCATCTTGGAGGGGGCATGCCAAACGACGACGTCCGCATGCGCGGTTTCATGAAGAAGACCGATCTGGAGTCAGCCCTCCAGGCGATGCGCTCGTGTGTCAAAGCAGCAGAGGTAGAAAGCGTACGTCTACAGGATGTTCTTGGGCGTACGCTCGCCGAAGCCGTGGTATCCAAAGTAGATGTGCCCTCGTTCGCCAAGAGTGCGATGGACGGATTCGCACTCCGTGCTGCAGAGACCTTTGGCGCTAGTCCAACGGATCCCGTCACGTTCGAGGTCGTAGGGGAAATTCTTCCAGGAGACGAAGGTGACATCGAAGTGGGTCCTGGAGAGGCAGCGCGTATTATGACAGGAGGAGTGTTCCCGAGAGGTGCCGACGCGGTGCTCATGGCCGAACTGACGACCGATCTCGGTGACAAAGTGCTCGTCCACGGGGCAGTTGTCCCTGGCCGGAACGTGGCATCAGCCGGCGAAGATATCGCGGCTGGCGATTGCGTTTTTGAGCGGGGCAGGGTGTTGAGACCCGCCGACCTGGGTGTTCTCGCATCAATCGGTGAGACCGAGGTCAAGGTAACCAGGCGGCCCGTACTCGGGATCCTGTCGACCGGTAACGAATTGATCGAACCCGGATCGCCCGAGATCGGCAAGCCTGGACGAGTAGTCAATTCCTGCAGGTACATGCTGGAGGGTCTCGTGGCTCAGACCGGCGGCGAGCCTCGGTGGCTAGGCACACTACCCGACGAACGTGAGCTGCTGCGAGCGAAAGTCGCGGAGTTTGACGGCGATATTTTGTTGACAACTGGTGCCACATCCACCGGGAAGGAAGACTATCTACCCGGCATCGTGGAAGAACTGGGCGATTTGCTCGTTCACGGCGTCAACATCAGGCCTGCTTCGCCGTTGGCGTTTGGGAAGTTGGGTAGCGCATTGGTGGTACTCCTGCCGGGAAATCCGGTGGCGGCTATGGTAGGCTTCGACGTGTTCGTTCGCCCTA
>CAYTDU010000264.1:0-7173 GCA_964436395.1 uncultured Gemmatimonadaceae bacterium
CTGGCCTGCCTGGGCCTGACAGGCTGCGTCACGACGCCTCCGAGCGAGGACCCGGTGCTGATAAAGCTGACGGAGATCGACGAGCGGCTGCAGAAGGTCGAGAGGCTGACCAACAATGAAAGCCTCCTCCAGCTTGCCAGCCAACTGGAGGAAGTTCAGCGTGAGGTCCGTGAGGTCCGTGGTGAAGTGGAGACGCTGCGCTTCGAGTCAGAGGGCGCTGCGACCCGTCAGAGAGATCAATATCTCGACATAGATCGCCGCCTGCAGTCACTCGAGACTGGCGGTCGCGTCACCGGGTCGGGGGTCGCGGGCTCAGTGGCGGCCGGGGCTGCCGGGGTATCCGCGAGCGCCGCGGGGGCATCGTCTGCATCCGGTAGACCGTCCCCGGAAGACCCGGCCATGTTCTGGTACTCGAGTTGCGTGGCCCCTGATCCTCGAATCTTGTAGGGGTCCGTGCCGGGAATGCAGGTATGAGCGTCCATGTTCGTGGAAGCGTCCACCGTATCGTCTGCACGGGTTACAAATTGCCTCTGGAAGGTGTAGGCCGTACCGTCAGAGGGGTTACAGGCCATACACTGCCCGGTAGCTCCCACGGTCCAGATGTCGCCCTCGAGGAGCGTGTTTCCAGAAGTTCCGCCCTTGATGTCGATCGTGGTGTCCTCTTCCGAGGAATTCGTCTTGATGAGAAGCGTGTCGCCCTGCGCCGTCCCTACGGTGTGCCGCTTCACGTTCACGGACTCGTAGCACTTCATGCCTGCAATCGGCACTTTCAACTGTCCGTTGATCGGCGTGCCCTGTACGGCCTCCTCGACCATCGGTGCATGGAGCAAGCTCTTCATGTTCTCGCCGATCTCCGTAACGGCGGAAGGGTCAAGAACACAGTGGCAGTCCTCTTGTGGGGCACCCATGAACGTCATGCGTTCCCGGGCCTGCCGGATGACCTTGGTTGAAGAGGGCGTGGTGCCCGGGGTTCCGACTTGGTTCGGGATCTTCTTGTAGAGGTCCAGAAGGTCCGATTCGATAGCGTGAGCAAGAGCACGCATCTTGGGCTTGATGATCTCCTCGGATACCTCTGTGGTGAGCATCTGATAGGTCAACTGCTCGGCGGTAAGCTGGAAGTTTGTGTTTTTCCGGGTGGTGCAGGTCATCGTGATGGACCGCTGATACACATCATCCACGGTCGTGATGGTCGCCCCGGTATTCACGCGGGATTCGATGGGCTTCTTGATCTTGACGGATCCACCTGTCCGGTAGTTTCCGGTAACAAGTGATCCGACTTGGCGGTTGACGGTTCGGGCCATGACCAGTGCTTCCCACAGGTGCATGGTCATGAGCTTGACAACGACGGTACTGGTAGCAAACGTATTGGCCATTTTTCGGGTCTCCTAGCTTTGCTAGATGACCCCGCGTGCCTTGCGGACGTCCCGCATGATACGGTTGAAGTCTGCCTGGTCGAGTTTGGCAAGGCTTTCCACCGTGTGGCCGGCCTTACCGCCCCCGCCGCCTCCGGTCGGTTCGCTTGGCGCTGGGGTCGAAGTTACGGCTTTGGGTTCCGGCGCATTGGCCGCAACCTTCACCATCTGCTCGATTTGCCCTAGCTTCATTGCGACGGAGACCGGAGAAGTCAGAGAGGCGATTTCATGTCCTGCGGCGTGATTCTTGCCCAGGTAATAGGCAACGTCAGCCGGATTTTCGAGTTCAGCCATTACGTCAAGCATTTGCGGCGTGTACGAAAACGGCGTCTGGTACGCGATTTGTGCGAAGTCTTCGTGCTTTGCGCCTCCCTCGGCCAGCTTGGACCGCAGTGAGGTTTGCCGTTCCTGTTTTTGCTGCTCGGCTCGTTCGGTGTTTTGGTTCTCACGTTCACGGGCGAGCTTTTGCTCGAGCTTGTAGTCCGTAAGGGCGTCTACATAGGCTTCGTCCGAATCGAAATCGATTCTCTGGGGCACCCCTTCGGTTGTCTGGGGTCCGGTGCGGGCGACATCACCTTCCTTGATCTTTTTCTCTAACTCTGCAATGCGCCTGTCCCGTTCCTCCATGTCCCGGGTGAGTGCCCACTTCTCTGCGGTCATCTCGTCAAAACGCTTCTGGAGGTTGTCCTTCTCAGGTTCTCCAGGCGTTTCCTGTGGGGTAGGCGATTCCCCGCCTTCCTGTGCGCCTTGAGACTCTGTTCCAGCCTCTTTGCCCGGTGTTTCCCCCTCACCGGTAGGGGCTTCGAGTTGCGGGTCCGGGTTGAATACCTCTTCTTGTGCCAAGGCTTCTTCTGCCATTTGTGCGGCCCTCCCAGGCCGGATTTTTGCCCCTTGTACTGTGGCCCCAAGGGTAGGGTCTGGGGGTTCTAAGCGAGTTCTATGATCGCCAGTTCTGTTCCTGCCTTTGTGCATTCTGAGCAGTCGATACAAGGCCTAATCAGCAGCCCGCTATCGCCGCCCAATTCGACGTATTCCATGTGGTTTGCGGTGACAACGAGAATGTCCACGACCTTTTGGCCCGTAATGCTGCCGTCTCGCACTATCAGGCGATCATTGGCATTCCCGACGTATCCAATGCGTCTCACCGACACTTCTCCGTAACGGTTGCAGATGTCGGGCAGGTCCGCGCCGATGTCCACGTCGTCGCTGTCATCGAGGCCGGAAATGTTAATGATTTTTCCCTTGTGGGTTATGGTCGTTGCCATTCAAAACCTCCTCTCTTTGGGCAACAAAAAAGGGACAGCCGAGGTCGGGTCCCGACTGCCCCTTGATTTGCTTTCGCCTTCCGCCCCGTCGAGCGGAGACTAGCCCTTTATCGTGTTAGTTGATTCCTCCCTTTGGATTGACTTCTGCTGCATCTACCGTCATCGGGTTGGGCTCGTCGTACCTGTGTATGCCTATTTCCGCCACACAGGACATCAAACCCTGAAAGACACCCTCTTCGCCCTCAAAGTCCATGTTTTGGGCCTGTGTCTTGAACCCAAAAAGCACGGCCCAGTGTCCTTCATGGATACCCTTTGCCCGGACTAGCACCGTGGCAAGCTCAAGATACGTGAACCTGTGATCTTTCCGGGTGCCGAGCTTCTCGCCGATCGGATTTACGAGGAAACCCGCGTTTCTTTCCATTCTCCCCCCCATTCTTTTTCTCGAATTTCAGGCAAACAAGCCCCTGTACGGTTCTGTACGACTGAAACCATGCCCAAGACACTCAACTCTGCTTCTGGGGCCATTCTCCACAACCTCAAGGCCTGTTTCGTAGGATCTTTCAGGATGTCCTCGAAGTGGAAGACCCAAACTGGCCCCAGTTTGCGGAGTATCCGCTGTCCTTCGGTCGTCCTGCGCTTCAATTCCTGAATGCCGCCCCAGTGAATCGACCGCTCCGGCCCGGGGTATAGCTCGTCAAGCACCTTGACCTGTGATCGGGCGATCTCTTTCCAGGACCGACGCATCCAAATGAATCGGTACTCGTAACCCTCGGGAGGTGGGTTCTTGTGCGGCTCGAGGATCTTCACGGCTTTGCCTTCACAGTCGGCCAGCCATTCGGTGTCGCCATTTCGGAGTTGTTCAGCCCTGTGGGTTTCCAACAGCACGGCCTGATGGTCGTCCATGTATACGGGCATACCGCCCGCGTGGAGCATTTTCATCATGAGGCTTGTGCCCGACCTTGGAAGGCCGGAGACGACGGTTATCACTGCATCGGTCCTCCCTGTGGCGGCAGTGCCCCCTGTGGCGGTCCCTGCGGTTCCTGCGGCATGTACTGAGCCATTAGCTGATCAATCATAGCTATCAAACCGGGCAACTGTATCCCTTCCCGGATGGCTTCTGCCTCCATCAGCTTCTTGATACCGTCCAGAATGGTCTGAAACTCTTTCCGATCCTGTTCCCGTGTTGCAATCTCCATCTTGTTCAAGACTTCGATCAACTTCGGATCCGGCTGTTGCGGAGGCTGCGGCACTTCTTCCTCCCCTTCCTCTGGCTCCAGGAGATGCGGCGGCACAAGCGACTTCAGCCGTTTCTCGAAGATCTCAGCCTCCGGGATGTCCTGCAGCTTGGCCAGAAGGTCCGCAATCAGCGGGAACGCCGCCGGGTACTTCGAGATAAACCCTTCCATACGCTGCAGCATTTCGTCGCGCAGGGTCACAAACTGCGGCCCTACGTCCACCACCACGTCATAACTGCCCCGGGATAGGTCGTTGAACACGGGAACTTCCGCCCCGTTCGTGGGCCCTTCAACCCTCGGGCCTCTGTAGTCATCCGGAAACATACGCTCAGAGGCGTTGATAGGCACCATTGCCTCCGAATTGTCCAGGCCCCGGGTACGCACCAACCGGGCAGAGTCGTACACCTTGGGCATAAGGTCCACAAGGATACGGCCGACCCGCTTGATCGACTTGGCCATTTCGTCAGGGTACACGTAGGTAGCAACGTCCCCTTCTATACGTCTCTGCGCGATAGCAACCCCTGATTTCTCCGGACCTGGCTTTGTCGCGGTCCAGGGGACACCCACAATGTCGTGCAGGTCTACGTCATCAGCCTGCGCCACGGTGATTGCTGCCTGGCTTGCAGCCTCCGGAAATACCCTCTGAGGCGGTGCAAGAGCGTTCGTTTCGCCTGGATCGTCATTGTAGGTAAGCAGGTCTACGTTATCGGTTCTTGACCGTCTGTAGGCGTCCTCGAGGCCCGCAACTTGGTTCTTACCGGCCAGCCACGGGGCCTTCGGCTCCAGGGCTACACGCTCAATCATTGCGGTCCTTGAGTAGTTCCGGCTACGAATCGCGTCTTTTCCGTGCCTCACCAGCCCCCAAGTCATCATTTTGCCGTCGATTTCGATCCGCTCTCCCCAGATAGGCACAATCGGGTGGAGCGTGCCGATCCATTCCTTGCGGTCCTCCAGGAGTTCGATTCCGCTCATCTTGCAGCGCATCCACGGCCGATGCTTTACCTTCCGGGTCATTTCCTTGCCGTCTGCATCCACGACAGGGGTTACAAGGGCCCCGGATTTCTCCAGTTCCTTCAAATCGTCCTCAAAAACGTCCGTAACGTACACCTGCCCTGACTGCTCGAGCACTTTTACCTTCTTCAGGGTCTTTGTCTTCTCTTCGCCCCGATAGAAGTAGTCGGAAACGGTGACTGTCTCGCCTTCTGACCAATGACTCATCCATTTGCCGGTGTGGACAGACACATCAAGGGGGGTTGCGTCCGGATATTTCGACTCGAACCGGTCCTTGCTCATCTTTTCGTATACATGCACCCACTCAGCGTCTTGCAGGTCGCTCTGCCTGGCCGAAGGATCCCAAACCACTGCAAAAGCGTCCGTCAGGGCCATGATATACGCTTCCTGGTCGAACGATTCGTCAGAGACGTACCGGGTTTCTACCCGCATCCAGCCACGGCCACAGGAGGCGGATAGCTGCCCCCCGGTGTCCTGCGCTTCCTCAAAGTCACAGGTCTGCTCAATGGACCGAATCATCCCACTCATCAAGTCTGCAATCTGCTTGTCTGCGTCCCCGTCCTTGGGCCGCACCCGGATGGAGTACCGGTTCATACGCATGGCGTTCTTCACCCGGGCCACAAAGGACGGCATTTTGTTGTACTCGAGGCAGGGCCGTTGATTGGCCTGTCTCTTCCTGCGAATTGCGTCTTCCCACTGACACCCGGGCTTGTACGCAAACTCCAAGTCTTCCTGAGCGAGTTTGTCGTCGTCGCTCATAGCCTCCTGGCCCTTGGCAAGTCGTTCCCGGGCGGTGGAAAGGAACTCTTCCACGGTCTGTTTCGTATCGTCGGCCATCACATCCCCATCCAGGCGTTATCTGCGTGCTCCATTGGCGGCGGTTCCTCCACATCAGCCGAAACAACCTTTCTGCCAGAATACGCCACTGCGTAATGCCCGAAGGCATCAGCCCCGTGAGAGGCCCAATCGTGCAACGGCGTGGACTTGTACGTCTTGCGGTCGTCGTCGTATTCCCGGCGATAGTTTCTCAACGACTCTAGGCCGGCGTCTGTCTTTGCCTTGTCAAAATAGCACCGGGGAAGGAGCGTCCTGGTAGGCTGTATCCGGTCCAGGGGGTTCATGCGGGGCACTACAACCATCTTCCGGCCGTGATTCTTGGCGATCTGGTACGCACTGCGGCCCCCTGCAGCAAACGACCTGGCCTTGAAGTCGTGCGGCACGTAATCCTTGCCGTACACGTACTTTCTGCGGTTCAGTTCCTCCAGGTAGTATTCGATCCCCTCATCTGAGCCGTGCAGGAAGTCAATCAGGTGGTACTCACCCCCCGGGATGGCCTGCCAGAACCAAATGCATGTTTCGTCGTCCACCCCGATGTCCCATGAAGTATCTACCGGCACGGCGGGATCGTAGGGTACGGAGCAGACCCGGCCTTCCCGCTGTGCATCCATCAAGAGTTTGTGATAGTAGGCCCCCTGTCTCACGACCTCGAAACCGCCTTCCCAGATGTATTCATAGCTCTCAGGGTCGGTTTCCTTCAGAAAGTCCTTTTCGGCCTCGAGCTCCGGAGACAGCCACGGGTTGTCCCTCCAGGAGGAGTTGACCACCACAGCCCCGGGCGGTGGGGTCTTCACCATGCGCTGATAGGTAGGGTCAGACTCGTGCCGGGGGTTGAAGGACACCCAAATCTCAGAGCCTTCCTTTCGGATGGTAGGAATGAGCACTTCCCAAGACTCGTTACTAACCTTTTGCGCTTCCTCTACCCATACGATGTCCACACCCTCGGTTGACTTGATTTCCTCCGGGTTGTTCTTCATGCCCCTGAAAATGAACTCGGTCTGAATGCGGAGTGCTTCCCTCGCCTCGGCAAGCTCGGCCTTCAGCTTTTCAAGCTCCTCGTCACGATCTGCGATCTTCTCCGACATACTGCAATACGTCTGGTGGTTGTCTTCAAGCTCGGCCTCTGCCTTCTCTGCTCGCTCTCTCAGCCTGTTGATTTCTCTAGAATTGGTGATGATACGCCGGGCATCATGCTTACTGCCAGAGAGCCCAAAGGACTCGGTCAGAAAAATCAAACACCTAACCAGAGCGGCATGGTCACCCCACTCGTCAAACTCCTCGGCCTCGAATAACCGATACAACTGCCGCACATTCCCGTTCTCCATCTCTTCCAGCCAGCGCACACAAAAGCCGTTCTCCGCTTTGGTTATTGTGTATTCCCAGTCCAGCATCTGCGTCTCCTATAACGAAATA
>CAYTDU010000265.1:0-7155 GCA_964436395.1 uncultured Gemmatimonadaceae bacterium
CTTGCCCTCTGCCAGGATACCACGCCCCTGAATAATCGGATGCACAACGATGCTGGGAAACCGCCCCGCTGGCAGGTCGAGTGTGTCTCTTTCCAGAACTTCCAGTATCACTGGGTTCCGATCCGGTCGAAAATAACGCTCGTACTCATACCGCTGCCCGACTTCGAGGTCGACAGTTCTGACGAAGTAGAAGAAGGCAAAATCGTCAAGCGGATTCGGTGAGGTCTCCGCGAGCGAATCCACTCCCTCCTCGACGTAGTAGCCGGAATCCGGATAGATGTCCCAGACGTTTCGGCGGTAGCTACCGCCTTCGTGGAAGTCCTGTATGAAGCGCCGGGAAGCAAAATCGTCGATTCCAATCCAAGAATCCATCCGATCGTGAAGCCGGTATATCATGCCACCACCCTTGAGCACGAATATCGTGTGAAGTGCGGGCTCACCTCTGACAGTGTCGATGCCCGCGACATTCATCATTCCACTGCCCAGTGTTATGAACCCGAACTTCGCCTCATAGATGAGCGTCTCACCGATATCGAACCCCAGCACTTTCGATGAGGATGTAATGCTGTCGTTTTGCGCACAGATAGGGACTTGTAGAAGTGCGGAAACAAGCAAGGAGAGAACGAGTCGTTTCATGATGATGCTCGATGCACGGGTGCGTTGGGTGCGGGAATTTCCAATTTTCTGCTGGCTCGCAGCAACTTTACGGCAAGAGCCAGCGGTCCTTCGGATTGATCGTTTGAGCCACCGGTTGCCGAACGAAGGTCTGCTGGCACGACCGCGATCTGACGTGCAAGCGCTGCTGCCCGCGCGAGCAGCTCCACGTCCGCGCATCTGCCGTCGGTATCGAGTAGCGACTCACCGCCGTTTCGAATGCATGCTCGTAACGTCACCAATCTGAACGCATAAACGCCCGAGAGCACATCCTTCAATCCCGAGAGCCGGATGCCAGGTTTCAAGAGCCAAGGGGCCGCACGCCTGACAAAGCGATGAAGCGTCGGCAACGCTGTGCTGGCGACTTCTCCTACCACAACGTCCGCCCCAGATTCCGTGCGCCTTATCAATTCGGGCAATATTGCTGGAGAAATCGAGAAATCAGCGGGTAGGGTTATCAGACAATCACGTTTGGGGCGGTCTGTGAGCTGGAGCGCCTTCCGTATTAGTCCTTCCATACAGGCGGCGTAGCCGTGCGGTTCTTCTGACGATATCAGTGTCATTGGAAGCGCGCGGGTGTACGGTTCCAGGGCGGCCGCTGTACCGTCCGTGGAAGCGTCGTCAGACACAAGTAGCCTGTATTCGCGCGTGAACCCCTCGAATACCTGCCGGACCTTCCATAAAACGAGTCCGACTGTCGAAACGTTATTCTTAGCTGCAACACAAACGTAAATCATCTTGTCCTTCCGAACGCATTTACCTCGCCCGCCTGCTATCTGATACCCCACACCTGATGCTAGGTAACCAATATAGGTTCGAGATGGAGAACGAGTGCCACCGTAGCGAATGTGTTACATCGCTATGGATTCTCGTGATGGCGTCTCGCTGTAACGCCCGACATCCGATAGCGGTCGGGTTGGAGGCCGGGCTATGTGGCCCCGGTATCGGGCGGGGCGAACATGGGGCACCGTTCGCTACTCACCGCGCTCCACATCACTCGCAACGCGAACAACGGTATCGTCGTCGTCGCACTCGAAACGGTTCCAAGTTGCGGGATGTTCTGCGGTGGTTCCAGATCATAGATGAGGACACCCTTGAATGTATCCAGTGAGTCCTCAACCAATGCGAGGGCGAAGCCAGGTGTTGCCGGGAATCCTTCACCTTCGTATCCCAGGATGGCTCCGTCTGGCCCAGATGCGGCCAGCGCGCGTGCGGTGCCATAACCTGCCACCCTGGCGGGAACAACACCTTCAACCCCGTCGGGTAGATAGGTCATTATCTTGCCTGGTGTAGCAAATTGCTCGAGAACCATCGAAGCCCCGGCCATCGCGGAAATTCCGCACACCGGGTTGTTTTCCGGATCCCCATCGGTGCAGCCGAGAATGGCCAGCGGGAGGATCAAGTGTTTCAATCGCATGACCAAATTTTACCTCAGTATCCAGGTGCCGACCACCCTGGTTATGGGTTTAATTCCTAGACTCCCATTGTTTGCTTGACCACGCCGGTGGCGAGGCGTATCGTTTTTTCAGCAAGTCGGGAGGGAAAGTTGGTTTTTGAACGCCTCAAAGCAGCGATCGATGCCGCGCTCGACGCGGCGACATCACCACAGGACAAGCGAGAAGTCGTGTCAGGAATGCGAGATGCCGTCATTGAAGCGCAAGCTGCGGTGACAGGTATGCGAGAGGGTTTGGCGCGAACCGAACAGGAATTGGCTGCAGAACAACGGAATCTGAAAGACGCGGAGCGCCGAGGCCGGATGGCAAAGGAGATCGACGATCAGGAAACTGTTGATGTCGCCGAACGGTTCGTTCTGAAACATAGAGAACGCGTTGAGGTGCTCGAGAAGAAACTGGAGGCTCAGAACGCGGAAATTTCACTCATGCAGCGCGAACTCGACGAGATGAAGGCCCAGATGAAGAAAGTGGCTGGTTCGAGCTCGGTGGAGAGCGCATGGCGTGAGATCGAGTCCGCTGGAGGATCCAGGCCGGAAACTGACGTGCGAGACGATTTACTGAAGCAGCAATTCGACCAAGCTGCGCGCGAGGCTCAGGCCGATGCGCAACTCGAAGCTCTCAAGAAGAAGATGGGGAGATAAGACCCATGAGCATGGAGATCAAACCCGACCTTATGATTTCTCTCGGGTATGGGAAGTATTGGCGGTCGGACGCGATCGTGGGGCTAACACCGATCGAAGAAGACAGAGGGCCCGGGCGTCGCACCGAAGTTTACACCGCCACGATCGAAGATCCGGTCATAGCTTCGCGCAGCGAGCATGCCATTCTACGCGACATGGCGGTTGCGAGTGACGAGCACTTTCAGATGCAGGAAGCGCGGGAGCTGTTAGCCGACATGCTGGATTCACTCGATGACATCCCAGATGTGCTCGGGCGAATGCTGGCTGCCGAGGCGCACTTTGACGTGACAACTTGGAAGGACAGGCTGCAAGCTTTGCTGAGGTCCGAGGGAACGAGCGCCTCGGAAGACCAGAGCGATCTTTTCGGCTAGGCAGTTTCCTCCTCTTCACTCGTGAAGAAAGGAGCCCATTTTTCCGGCTCTGATGGCTTGGTCAACATGCTGACCAACACCAATAAGCCAACCGAAATGATCACCCCCGGTATCACGATGTAATCACTGCTCGCAAAGTCGAATTCCGTTCCCCCCAGACTCATCGTGAACGCAACACCGAGGGTATTCATCACCTTGATGCCAACGATGCTGGCAAGGCCTCCGGCGATGCATGCCACACCACCCTGGGGAGTTACCCTTTTCCATAGAAAGCATGCTAGAAGTGCCGGCGTGAGACTAGCTCCCACCAGGGAGTATGCATACAGAGCCATACCGAGAACTGTGCTGAACTGAGTAAGCAGAACGATGCCTAGTGCACCGAACGCCACTATCGATACTCTTTGCAGGTTTACCTTCTGTTTCTCTGTGGCCTGTGGATTGACGAAACGCTCGTAGATGTCACGGCTCACGTTGGTGGATGGCACCAGGAGAAAGGTGTTCCCAGTCGATAGCACGATCGCTACGGCGGCGGCGAGGAGTGCCGCACCGCCAATCATCGGGAGTCCGTGCCGGGCGATGAAAAGAATGATCGTCTCTGAAGCGGCGCGCCCGACTATGGACGTCTGTTCCATAAGGTCTGGGTATCTTGCACGGCCGACAATGGCAAGCAGGGCAAGAGCCGTCTCCAGTACTACAACTCCCGTAACCATTCCCAATACGGCCTGCCGCGCGGCGCGCGAGTTCTTTGCTGAGAAGAACTTCTGATAGATCCCGCTCTCTCCCATGAGCAGCAGAAAGGTCGGCATCGCAACTCCGAACACCCATAGGACGTTGTGCCCACCGAGCACTGTTGTGTGACCACTTGGCAGTGCATCTACAACGTTGCCCACCCCACCCATTTGGAACACCATGTACGGGAGCGCGAGCAATACGGCAAGGGAAATGATGATTCCATTGAAGACGTCGACTGTGACGATGGATACCATCCCCGCCAGGGCGGTGAACACAACTATGGCTGTTGCGGTGATTAGGACGCCCATGGTTGGCGAGATCGCACCATCCGTGACGATGGTGAGTATCCAACCGCCGCCGCGAAACTGATAGGCCGCAATAGTCACGTATGCCAGAATGATGGCAATCGTACCGAGTATTCTCGCGGTCGCGTTGTAGCGTTTTTCCAGAAGGTCAGGAACGGTATACTCTGCAATCCTGCGCACCCGCCCAGCGAGGAAATACACGCACACGAGTCCAACCCACGCGCCGAACGAAAACCAGAGTTCTGCTATTCCCGTTCGATACGCGAGTCCTGCTCCGCCGAAAAGCGAACCCGATCCGATCCATGTGCAAACGAGCGTGCCAACCAGGAGGTAGACCGGCACCGTACGTCCGGCCACAGCGAAGTCCTCGTGACTCTTCACGGTCCTGGAACGCCACAGACTCACGCCAATTAGAACCAACGGGTAACCGAGCACGACGAAAACCAACAGGCTCATGTCCTACCTCCAAGCGGCTCAATTCAACTCATGAAAGGCTTCCACTTGCTTTCGTCTGGCGGTGGCTCCAGCAACGAAACACCGATCAAGCAGGCCAACGAACAGATCAGTGCAGGGTAGATCGCCGGTACACCGAGCGGGAAAACTCCCAAGACCTTCCGCGCTATCTCCCAGCCTACCGTGACGACCATTCCTGCCGCAATCGAAATTGCCCCCGCGTTGGGTGTCGCTCTCTTCCAGAAAAACGTCGCAAGTAGTGCGGGGGTTATCCCCGCGCCATACACAGTGTATGCGGCATATGCGGCACTCAATACTCGCGGGAAAAACGACAAGAGAGAGTATGCACATGCACCGAGTATCACAACTACGATCCTCGACCAGAAGACTATTCCCCTGTCTGTAATTTCTGGCTCGAAGAAACGTTGGACGATGTCGCGCATGATGTTCGTGGCAGGGACCAGGAGAAAACTGTTTGCTGTAGATATGATGATTGCCACGATCGAGGCCATCAGAATACAGCCGACCACCACCGGGAGACCGTCGTGTGCGACCAACAAGATGATACGGCCTGCCTCGGTTTCGTCGAGCCCTCGAAACATGCCGCTTCCGACTACCGCAAGGCTCTGCAGCGCGATGCCGATCAGGATCACGCCGATCACCCAGCCTACCACCGATCGCCGTGCTTCGCGTTCATCTCTTGCGGAGAAGAATCTCTGGTACATTCCTCCGCTTCCGAGGGCGAGCAGCAGGGTGGGTATGAAGTACCCCATCGCCTCTACCCAATTCATGTTGCCCAGGAACCAGTGTTCACGTGCGGGAAGGCTCTGAGAGATCTCTGCAAGACCGCCCGCATTCCCCAGGAGAAAAGGCAGTGCGAGGAACACTCCGCCCAGAATAAACACGCCGTTGATGACGTCCATGTAAGCGACGGAGATCATGCCTGCGAGGAGAGTATAGCAGATCACGAAGGTAGCGACGATAGGTACAGCAGTTTCCACCGCAATCTGCCCATCGGAGACTATGTTCAATACCCAGCCACCGCCGCGAAACTGATAGCTGACGATTGTTACGTACGCGATTATCGTCGTGATCGCTGCCAAGAGCCTGGCCCACTGGTTGTACCGCGCCTCGAGAATATCCGGCGCTGTGAACTGCCCGAATCTGCGCACGCGGGCCGCTATGAAATAGACGACTATGATTCCTACCCATCCCCCCGCGCTACCAATGAGGGACGAATAGCCGTGATGGTAACTCAGGTCGGAGACGCTGAATACGTCGCCCGAGCCTATCCACGTTGCCAGGAGGGTCGCCACGAGCACCGGAGCTGTGAGCTGCCGGTTTGCCACCATGAATCCTTCCTGGCTCTTCGCGCGGGAGGCTAGCACGATGCCTACTGTGAGCAGGACGATGAGGTAGGCGATGATCGTGATAACGTATGGCATGAGCTGTCCGTTTTCCGATGTATTCGCTGTCAGCGCTCTAGTCGCAATGGGTCATCTGCCTTGAAGCATGCCACAAACCGTCCGGGCCTGATCTCACTGAGAGGAGGTTCTTTTGAACGACATTTGTCATTCTTGCCCGGGTGGGGACATCTAGTGAAGAAAGCGCATCCCTGTGCGCGCAACCTGGCGCTGGGCATGTCTCCGCTCAGTACAATCCGCTCGGACTGTGCATCCGGGTCGGGTTGGGGGATCGCAGAAAGCAGCGAAGTGGTATACGGGTGCATCGGCTCCGCATAGGTGTCCGCCGTTGCGGCCACTTCCATGAGTTTTCCTAGATACATGACCGCAACGCGGTCTGCCACGTGACGAACCACTGCCAAGTCATGAGCAATGAAGAGGTAGGTTAAGCCGCGCCCCTCGCGCAGATCTGCCAACAGATTGAGTACTTGCGCCTGAACGGAAACGTCGAGCGCAGACACTGGCTCATCGAGAACAATGAACTCTGGTTTCAACGATAGTGCTCGGGCGATGCCAACCCTCTGGCGTTGGCCGCCAGAGAGTTCGTGCGGGTATCGATCCATGTGGGAAGGATCCAATCCGACCTCGTCGAACAGCTCTGCAACACGCACGTTCGCGTCCCGTTTCGATGCCAGACGATGGACTATGATCGGCTCGCGGACGGCCGCCCCAACTGTCATCCGCGGATTCAACGAGCCATACGGATCCTGGAAGACGATCTGCATACGCCTACGGAGTGCACGCAATGTTTTGGGATCCAGCGAGAGCACGTCTGTGCCATCGAATACCACGTTGCCGGATGTGGGCTCAATCAACCTCAAGATGCAGCGGCCGAGTGTAGTTTTTCCGCTGCCGCTTTCTCCGACCAAACCCAGCGACTCGCCTCTTTCTATCGAAAGGCTCACATGGTCAACTGCGCGGAGGCTGTCGGCCTTGGCGAAGACACCACTGGATGCGCGGTAATCCTTGACCAGGTCCTTAGTTCGAGGAGCGGCCCGTCTACTACCGTCACGCAGGCCTCCGTTTTGATGCAACCAGCCAAC
>CAYTDU010000266.1:0-3552 GCA_964436395.1 uncultured Gemmatimonadaceae bacterium
GAAGCTGCCAGTCACGTAGGTGCCGAGCTGCGTGTAGACGGAATACTCGACGATTTCACCATGGGCATCAGGCCCAGCGATGGTGAGCCGAATGTAGATTGGGTCCCCATCGGGATCGCTCATGCCGTAGTGGACGAGGGGGCTGCCAGATGCACTGCAGCCCCTGTACTGTTCGCGGAAGTCGAACGTGGCCAACTCCCCCCACTCGAGGCCCCAGTCCTCCGTCGCTTGCGGGACAAACGGGCCGTAGAGGATTGGGTGACGATTCTGAACGGTGACCATGCCGCTCACAGAGCGCTCTCCAACGTAGACCACAACGGTGTAGTGTCCTTCATACCGATAGGTGTAGCTGGCGCGCGTCGTGTCCATGAAGACCGGTTCAGAACCATCGCCCCAGTCAACCCAACATGGTTCCGTTGTTGCGATGCCAACGGTCAAGCCGCCTTCATCGACGGACGGCCGAATCATGATAGACGTTCCCCAAGCCTCGCCTCGAGCCTCAAGGACGAACCGCAACGGATCCGGGGGCGGATGAAGAAGTGCGCAGCCAGTGAGCAGGAGTAGTAGAACGCCAACGAATAGGCACAGCCTTGTCTTCATTTGCTCCCTCTCCCCCTGTCTCTTGGGTGCCTCAGCCAACAGCAAACGGGAGGACTCCCGTCCAGTGCAGGATAAGGTTCAAGAGAAGCAACAATGCAGACGCGCCAAGCCCGTAGGTAGCTGCCCGGCGCGCACGGTTCGCATGATCTCGGTCAACCTCGACGCCTTCACGAAACGCCGTGTTCTGGCGAACTTGCTCCTTCAGTGACGGCTCACCGTTTCCGGTCGAGACGCACTCAATGAGCTCACCCACCGTCTCCTTGATGTCGCGGACATCACCCTCGACGCCTCGGAAGCGCTCATCGAGCCACGCCTGGAACAGCTCGAACCCAGGAAGCTTGTCGATGCAAGGCTGGCTGTCACTCATTAGTACTCCGCTACGGGCATGATCACGTCCTGCTCGAGCTCCATTCCGAAGTCGGAAACTGCGAAGAAGACGATCTTGTACCGATAGCCAGCTGCCCCACCGGTCACCTTGCACCACGCCCGCCCGGTTGGGTCGTCCCAGCCGATGCTTCCTTCGACAAGGATCCCTTCAACTTCAACCCATGCGTTCTCGTTGTCGGCCTGGACGAGCAAGACGGTGAGTGCGTCAGCAAGGGACAGCGAAGTCTGGTGCAATAGCTCGCCGTCAGCCCGGAGAATGATCTCAACCTCATCAGCCTGGTAGTTGGTATCGATGTTGAATTCGGCGGAAACTTGGTCTTGGTCGTCCCACCGGTAGACTGTTACTGTGACCGTATCAAAACCGTCGCCGCCAGCGATGTCAAGGCCATCGGAGAAATCGACGGCGATCGGCTTCGTCTCAGACGGCTGCTTGGTCGCGATCGTGACAGCTGCGCCCATGCGGGTCTCCTATCGGTTCGCGCGCCACGCGACAGCACAGACGGTGGCGTTGCCAGAAGCACAAGCCTTCCCGTCAGCACGAAGGAGACACCCAACACAATTGCCGGGCACCCAGCCAGCCTTCCGCTGTCGGCGCGTCCCCTGCAAGGCCGTGCAGTAGGCAAGGTTCCCAGGCGCGCACGTAGCGCCCTCTCGGTCGACCGCCACGCAGCCAGGACAGCCTTCGTAGCCAGGCGCGCGATTCTTCTCGGTCATCGCGCCTCCTAGGTGATCGAGTTCTCGAGGTCCTCGACCCACACCTGGCCCGAGGTCTTCGTACCTTCGTCCTCAACCTTCCGGTTCAGGCAAACCGAACCATTCCGAACGACGTGCTCCTCCCAATGGAAATTTGCGGTAGAGCCGTCAAAGGAGGCTTCGAACGTCGCCTTCTGGCTCGTGCCGTAGGTCGGATAGCCGGCTTCCATTAACGCATACGCCTTGCTGGCGCCGACAAGGTCGGTGTGGGTCGCCGGATCCGTTGCCGTGTTGTCGTTTCCGACACCGATCTCCGCGTTTCCGTTGTCCCACTTTGTCCCACCGGTGCCCGCGATCAGCGTGAAGATGAGATTGATTCCGGTGTTCAGGAAGCTGTTCGGAGCAAACTCGTTGACGGCATAGGCGAAGCGGAGCCGCCGGACTGCCTCGAGCTTGAACTCCCTCGGAAGCCAGGCATACGCTGCTTGCTCGATCGTGATGCCGTTGCGCCTGGCCCAGAGAGCGACCAACTCGCCCCACGAGATCAGCCGCTCAGCGAGCGCCTCCGGGTCGAACCAGGTGACCTGTGTGCGTTCGAATTGCGCGTAGGACGTTGCGAGATGCCTGAGCGCCCGGGCTCGAGCGCCAGCGTCCTCGTACTTCTGTGTCGACCAACGAGAGTGATGCCGGCCAAGGTCGGTAATCACCTTCGTGCCTGGCGTCTCAATCGTGCTCATGCGTTCCCCTTTTTCCCCTAGTCCAGCTCGTATTCAACCGGGTCGTCTGCCTCGTAGACCACGGGGTCTTGGCCTTCGTAGTCGGCATCTGTCGTGCCTTTGACGTAGATCACCTCAATCGTGACTGACGGCTTCCAATCCTGCACTGAGACCGAATCGGACCCAGCCGCACTGTCTGCCAGCGAGAGGACCGCCTGAATCAAGGAGAGAACGTCTGTCCCCTCACCGACGTCTCTGATCCCGATTTCTGCAAGGATCGACAGTGCATCTGCGCCAACCCCGGCATCGGAAAGAGACACGCGGGAGAGGATCTCGGCGATGGTGTCACTCCCGACCGCAGCATCCGCCAAGTCAACAACCGCTCGAATGGAGACCGCTTCGGTGCCTGCGCCAGCGTCAGCAAGCGAGATTGTGACAGCGATCGCGACTGCATCACTCCCAACAGCACTGTCAGTGATTGTGATGAGCGCAGAGAGATCCACCGCATCGGTCCCTGCAGCAATGTCATTGATTGCCACAAATGAAGAAACAGCGAGCGATCTGTCGACGAGTTGCCAGAGGTGTGCATCTGGCCACGTCCCAGCAACGAGCGCCCGCTGGATTGGTTCGCATACAAGGGCGTAGGTGCAGTACTGGGACCCCGCCTGATTTAGATCCTTCTCGAGGACCCAACTCTCGGCGCCGTCGGCCGAGACCCAGATCTGGGCGTCAGGTGATGTTCCGGCAAGTAGGAAACCACGTGTAGCGTCATACGCTAGAGACCAAACACCGTCCTGCGGCGGCCAAGCGTCTGAGAGATCCTTCTTCAGCGTCCAGGTGTCTCCGCCGTCGGCCGAGACCCAGATCTGGGCGTTTGGCGCAGTCCCTGCAATCAGTAGTCCATCGGCGGCGTAGACAATGGCCGGAACATAGGTCTGGGCTGGGGTCTCAAGGCTGAGATCCTTCTTCAGCGTCCAGGTGTCTCCGCCGTCGGCCGAGACCCAGAGTTGCGCATGGGTTGCCGTCCCAGCGACCAAATTCCCATGCCATGAGTCATAGACCAATCTGGCAGAGGCTTCTGCTGGGGTCTCAAGGCTGAGATCCTTCTTCAGCGTCCAGGTGTCTCCGCCGTCGGCCGAGACCCAGAGTTGCGCAT
>CAYTDU010000266.1:3652-7120 GCA_964436395.1 uncultured Gemmatimonadaceae bacterium
GAGATCCTTCTTCAGCGTCCAGGTGTCTCCGCCGTCGGCCGAGACCCAGATCTGGGCGTTTGGCGCAGTCCCTGCAATCAGTAGTCCATCGGCGGCGTAGACAATGGCCGGAACATAGGTCTGGGCTGGGGTCTCAAGGCTGAGATCCTTCTTCAGCGTCCAGGTGTCTCCACCGTCGGCCGAGACCCAGATCTGGGCGTTTGGCGCAGTCCCTGCAATCAGTACATGATGTAGCGGATCGTAGCCGAGAGACCAAACATGCGTCTGGGCCGGGGTCTCAAGGCTGAGGTCCTTCTTCAGCGTCCATGGTGGAACTGTCTGCTGTGCTGAATCTGTGACTGTGATTTGTGCCTGGATGGCAGAGAGAGTGTCAGTCCCGGCGCCTGCATCGGCAACAGTCTTTCGGACGTAGCCATCGCCCTTGCCCAGAACGAGCTTGCCGAGTTGCTTTCGCCCAAGCATGCTCAGCGAGCCTTACTCCGTGGCGCTGCCAGCCAGCTTCTCGCTCTCGGCGAACGCCTCTTCGAAGGCCCCTTGCACAATGGGTGATTGGCCAGAGTCCGCGATCAACGCGCGAACCTCGTTGTACTCGGCATCTTCGAGATCCACCTCTTCTGCTTGAGCTTGGACTGCCTGGTAGACTTTCCTCCCTGCCTCAAGCAAGCAGAGGGCGCTTGGGTGTGGTCTTCCCATGACGTTCTCAATCAGGACGATGAGCTGCCGGCCAACAGTCCGCTCCTCGAGCTGAAAGGACATCGTTGCCCGGTCCAATCTCCCCTGAAACAGGTGAGGAGACCCATCGAGGTCACAGATGATCGAACTAATTCGGAGTCGTTTCATTGCCCCTCTCCCTCTACCAACTCACAAGCGTGCGCCATCCACCATCTGCGTAGGCTGCGATCAGGTTGTCGTGTGTATTGATTTCCATGAGGCCTTCATGGGGATTGGCAGATCGGCCGGTGTCCGTCTTGAGTGCGATGCCTGCGACGATCAAGGTGTGCCCCTTCTCATCACGGCCGTGTAGCCACGCGTAGCCTGCTGCAGCATTCACGTCCTTCGACCACAGTTGCGTGACATCCGCTGGCGACGTTGTCGGATCCGTCCCGGCTGCCAGGGCAAGCCCCTTACTGAAGTTCGTGCCCTTTGCCGCTCCACCAATCGACACAACGCCCCCGCCCGGAAGCAGCTTGAGGACTGTCTCCGACTGATCGAACTGGAAGACGTATGTGGATTCCACATAGTCCCATACGTACCAATCGCCAGTCGCCTGCTGTAAGGTAAACGCATACTTCGCAACCCCTTGGTTCATGAAACGAAGAGAGGCAAACTTGTCCCCGGCTGCTACGGCGCAGTCAAGAGTCAAGAAGATCGTATCGTCGGTGCGCTTGAAATAGACATCCCCGCCGAGGGTTTCGAGCCGGTTGGTTGGGGCAACCCCAACCCCAAGCGAGCCAGCCAGCAGCGTGACGTTCGTGCCGTTGTAAGTGAAGTTCGCAGAATTACCTACCGTGTCGCTGTCTTCGTAGAAAACTGCCCCCGCAGCGGCACCGATGATGTCAGTGATGAGCGGTTCGATGTGCTCGCGGCACAGTACTTCCTGAACCACCGTCCCGATGGGAAAGGTATGGCCGTCGGCACCGGCTGACTTGTACACTGCCTGGGCATCGGTGAGTGTCTCGAGTTCGTTGTTCGGGTCGTCCTTGGCAGTGTACTTCAGGAGCACATGCTGAGCCCCGTCGTCGATGTAGATGAAGTTCGGTGCTGTGAAGTGGGAGATGTCTGCACAGCCAACGACAGACGAGGTCCCGTAGGTAAATGCCGCGGCCAATGTGCTTTCAACGCCATTCTTGCCGATGGGTACGTAGGCCAAAGGCTCCTCCTCCGGCTGCGGTCCTACGAGATGACAATCGCCCCTGCCCGGGGTTTGATCACCCGATATGGGTAGAGCGTGCCGCCCTGCTCGATGTTGAACAGGCCCGCGCCAGTGATCCGGGCGACGCATGCTGAAAGCGAGCCCGGGGGGTTTCCAAGAGACGTTGAGCCGCCCCACAACTCAGAGTAGGTCGCTGTCGTTCCGGCATCGACAGACATGTCAGCGATCGCCTCGGCGCCTGTTGCAACGATCAACGCGTTGACCGGGACAGACAGCAGCACGTCAGTACCGAAGTTGCCGTTCTCGAGCTCCTCGAACTCGACTACTCCGCCAGATACACCGACGCTTGGACCAACAGGAAGCTCTCCGGCACGGTCCTGTTCGTCCGCAGTGCTCCATGTTGGCGTGAGGATGCAACCGAAGAGCCTTGCCGGGCCCGATCCGGTATTGAGGATCTTCAGGTTGCCAGATGTGACGATCTGCAGGACGTTTGGCAGCAAGCGAGTTCCAAACGTGACGCCCATGGGAAGGGCTCGGGCGCGGCAACCGTCATCAGCGTACGGGGACACCAACCCACTACGCGTCGTTCCGTAGCCAATGATCGTGTAGAGCACGCAGATCTCACCTGCATTCACGGCGATGGTCTTGGTCAATGCCGTGTTCCACGTGGACTCGAGAGTTGCCCGCACAATCCATCCACTGAGACTCGAACTCTCAACTAAGACCGGGGGGCGATTCAGGTCTTCCAGGCTCATTGCCGTCTCCTAGGTCCCGACGACGACGGCGTCGTAGGCGAATGTCAGCGCCACGCCTGATTCATTCTTGATCAGCCACCAGTACGTTGCGGTTGCGATCCATGGCATGTCGTGGTAGCCAGTGCAGTCGGCGCCGGATGCCTCGACTTCGATCTCGTTGAAGCCGTCAGTGCGGATGACCTTCACATCGCCAGCGGCACCGTTGTTCTCGAAGTAGACGCCGCGGATCCAGTACTTCACGGACCCACTCGGCTTGATCGTGAGCGAGTTCCCGTTTGCAACGACTGCGTGCCCCTGTACGAAGTCCCCAAAGCTCATACTTTTCCCCCTATTGCCCGAAGATGAGGCCGCCCATCAGCATGATCTGCTTGGCGGTGAAACTCTCAAGAAGCGACGAGTTGTCAGCGAGTGCGGCGGTCTTCGCCTTCTGGCTGTGGGCTGCCCCCGTCGCCGATGCGCGATCCGTGTCGTCATCCTCGTAGGACGTGATGTACTCCTCGGTGTGATGCTCGTTGCCGTGTGGCGTCGGTGCGTAGTCTTCATCGTGGTTGTGTCCCACCAGAGCAAGCCATTCATTGAGCGGGATCAGCTCCCATCCGGTCCCAGTACATCGGTAGGGCTTCCCGAGATTGGTCTCCCCGGCCACAACGATGTACACCATCTCGGTGAGGTCGGAGGAAGGTTCGGGGCGAGCATCGAACGTGCCGAATGCAAGGATGTTGAACTTGTCTCGCCAGCCCATCAGATCACCTCGATCATGTGGATGCAGATGTCGTTCTCGAGGTCGTCCGCTGTTTCATCGTGCCCGATCTCGAGCAAAGCGAGCTTGCCAAGCGTCAG
>CAYTDU010000267.1:0-7108 GCA_964436395.1 uncultured Gemmatimonadaceae bacterium
GGAACGCGTTGTCCACAACGACGTCATACAGCTCCGCAGAAGGTTGGTTGTACATCGTCGACCAACTCTTCGCGCCGTTCACGCTCACCTGCGCACCTCCATCGTCTGCAACAATCATGAGATTCGGATCGTTCGGGTTGATCCAGAGGTCGTGAACGTCTCCGTGTGGCACGCTAAATCCCTGGAACGTCCGGCCACCATCGACCGATCTGTAGAATCCGGTGTTGAGTGCGTAGACAGTGTGTTCGTCTTTCGGATCTGCGATGATGTGGGTGTAGTACCAGGCACGTTGGCGCAACTTGTTCTCGCTGTTGGTGCGCGTCCATGTCTCGCCCGCGTCGTCCGACCGATACACACCGCCGTCGGGCTCCGCCTCGATCAACGCCCAAACACGATCGGGGTTTGCGGGCGATACCGTCACTCCAACTCTGCCAACCATTCCAGTCGGGATTCCTCCGCTCAGCTTCTCCCAAGTGTCACCACCGTCGGTTGTCTTGAACACTCCGCCATCGGTGGAGCCGCTCAACAGTGTCCACGGCTTGCGCTCGGCGCGCCACATGCCCGCATATATATCGCGAGGGTTTTGCTGGTTCATGGACAGCGCTACGGCGCCAGTACTGTCGGACACGAACAGCACCAAATCCCATGTATCACCGCCATCGCTCGATCGGTAGACCCCGCGTTCCGGGTTCTTGCCGAAAGGATGACCGAGCGCAGCCACATAGACCAGGTCAGGTTCTGACGGGTGGACAGCTATCTGGCCGATTAGGCCCGCCTCCGGCAGCCCCATGAACTTCCACGACTTACCTCCGTCTGTCGACTTGTACACGCCGTGGCCAGTGGACGTGTTGCCTCGAATGCAGGCCGAACCCGTGCCAACGCATATCACGTTGCGGTCCGATCCGGCTACTGCCACGGCGCCGATCGAACCACCAAAGTACCCGTCTGAAATGTTTTCCCAGCTCTGCCCGTCGTCTGTAGTCTTCCACACACCACCACCTGTCGTCCCCTGGTAGTACGTATGGGGCCGATCCGCCACTCCAGCGACCGCTGTCGAGCGTCCACCGCGATACGGCCCGATCATGCGGTACTCCATTGCACCGAATAGAGCAGGGTCGTAGATGACGTTGGGGTCTTCTGAGGATCTTTGGCCGACGAGAGTGCTGGCTGGGAACGCCAAGGTCGCCGCTGCACAAACCAAGGCAAAACCCAAGCGGATACGTTCGTACAGATGTGACATCATTGCTCCTGAGAGATAGGGCAGCGTTTTGAACGCGCAATCATGGTAAAGGAATACGGACGAAGGAAATTGGCGGGCAAGAGAAGCGAACGACGCTGCCCGTCAGAATGCAGCGCCGCCCATTCCCAAGTGTCGATCAATGGCCGCCTGCCAGTTCGACGACCTCTCCCGATTCACCACTCAACTCCCAGCGAATTAGCGACATAGGGATCAACCCCGAGCTGTTCATCTCGTCGAAGAACCGCTTGATCGTGAAGTCGTCACCGAGCTGCTTGGCTCGCTCGGCCAAAAACATCTCGACCTGGTTTTTGCTCCCCAAATAGCTCGCGCCATAGTAGGGCTGGTGCAGGTACAGGTACTGCTCGCCCCATACCGTGCCGCTCTCCGGTGGCATCCATCCGCGCGGCGTCCACGCGGAGGCGAACTCCGTCGCCTCTTCCATGGTGTATTCGTTGCTGTGCAACCGCAGGCCCGCTATAGCCCTGGCCGCGCGCTGCGCGACGAGTATGTAAATCAGCTCTCGAGCCCGCGGCTTTCCCTCCAGGAACCCGGCCAGCATCATCCACTCCTCCATACCGGTTGCGATGCCCTCGCAACGGGTGTCCCAGATGTTGTATAACAGCGGTACCCTCCTTATCGGGCTCTGGTGCGGATCGTTGGCCATCATCGCGAGATCGAACCAGTGGTAGCCATGCGTGCGCATGACGATCGGTTCCCGATAGCTCACCTCGGAGAAGAAGCCGCGCAGACCCTCGGCTGGGCTGAAGCTACCGATTCGCTCGCGCAGCGCCTGGTCCATGTAGTCGCGTATCTCCACGATCTCGTTGTCTCGTAGAAACGCCATGTATTCGGTAACCGCTGCGTTGAACCGACGATCGTACTCGCTGGCGCTCGCCACACGCCGAGTCGCGGGCAAGTTGCGGTTCCGATGTTCTTCTAGCTTCATGGACGCCCATGACCGAGCTAGCTCGCGCTGGTGGATGGTGAGTAACTCAGCCCACGTGTAGGGCAAGAGATGCACGTTCTTCAGGTACCAGTCGTAGTTGTCCACTCCAATGCCGGACGGACCGGTCTTGGATGGCGCTTCTTGCTCGAGCCATGCTACGAAATCGGCAGTGGCTGTGCGCGCGCTCGCTATCGCGGCGTCCAGTCCCGAGTGTTCTCCGGCGAGCCGATCGAGATCGGATACCTGGCCGTTCATGGCGCGTATCCCGCCCATCCACAGGTCCCGCGCATTCTCAACCAGGTTTTCTCGCGCCTGGTCCAACAGTGCCGGGATAGTTACGATCCGAGCTGCCAGTTCAGCCGCATCCTCCTCGGAAAGGGGGAAGTCGTAAGTCCATACATCGATCCAGGGTTGAGCGAAAGGTCCTTCGTGGGCCGGCACATCGCTCTGCGCCATGTGGATCAGTCTGTAAAAGCCCGGCATACGCGACCACGGGCGAATCACGCGGTGATCGAAATCCAAGCCGTTCATCTCTGCGCGCACAATGTGGTAGTCCACCTGCTCGGCCACGGACCAGCCGGTAGTGTCGAACGCGGCAAGCCGCGCCTGCATGGTGGCCAGTTCACGATGTTGTTCGGCCATGGCGGTGGCCGAATAATCGGGAACTCCGTCAACCACAACCGGGGATTGGAAGTCACGCCACTCCTCGAAGAAAACAACGAGGTCTTCGTAGGTGCTTCCGGCTTCGCCTACGGGATCGCCGCTGCGTGAACAGCTAGCAATGAGCAACAGCAGCACAACTAGGTATGCTGAGGGTCGACGAGTGTTTGAACTCGACATGTGAAAACCTCCGATTTCATCGGCGTTTGGTTCAGATTTGGGTTGATTCCGAATATCCAATAACCCCGGGGGCATTGCATGTCAAACGATGACCGACTCAACTGCAATTGACTCTACGCCGTGACCGTTGTTCTTTCACACCACAGGAAAAGCTGAATGGGATCTAGCTCTGAGACAAAGAACATGAAAAACACGCCGCCCCCTCCAGAACAACGGACCAGCAACCCGACGTTGCGGGGACTCGTCGACGGGCTGCTCGAGCATATACGGGACCTTTCGAGTCGCGTAGATGCCCTGGCGCCCGAAGAGTTGGAGTACGAGCACCAACGGTTCGACATGATCGCCGAGTTGATGTGGGCGGCGATTACCGATGAGAAGAATAGGCGCCGTGGTGATGGGTAGCTCAAGTATTCACGGGACTCCTACACCGCATACCTAGCGAACGACCCGACACGACTATTCCAAAACACGGGCACAGCAGCAACCACTGCTGAGAGCAGTACCTCCTATCAGGTCATTCACGACAATATCGAAAAAATGCAGTCATGCAAATTCTCTGGCGTTTGCGTTGCAGGGGTCGTATTCTAGTGCCTGAGTCTGACCTCGGAGCCAAACGCATGGCCGATGTGTTTGACCGAATGAAGGAAGCTTTGGCCGACCGCTACGCGATCGAGCGCGAGATCGGTAGTGGCGGCACGGCGACCGTGTACCTGGCTCGCGATTTGAGACATGAGCGCGCGGTTGCCGTGAAGGTACTGCGCCCAGAACTAGCGTCCGCACTCGGTCCAGATCGCTTTCTGCAAGAAGGGAGGATCGCGGCCAACCTCACGCACCCGCACATTCTTCCGTTACACGATTCCGGAGAGGCGGACGGTTTTCTCTACTACGTCATGCCGTTCATCGAAGGTTAGTCACTTCGCGACAAGCTCACCAAAGAAGGTGAGTTGCCGATAGCCCCGGAACTCGAGTACATGGTCACCGAAGCGCACGAGGCTCTGGCGGAGTTGGCAGGGGAGGGATAGGGATCGCGGTTTCCTGCTACACACCGCGTTTTTCTGATTATGTAAGCCATATCAACGCAACGCACATTCGCCAGTGTTGTCTGAACGCCTGGGTAGGCAGACGGTGCGGCGGAGGCGGTCGCATATTGCGACCGCCTCTTCAAGCATCATGATGTGTTATGGATGACATCATGATGTCTACCGTGTACCTTGCATACATGCGCACTACACTAACTCTCGACGACGATGTTATGACGAAGCTGAAAGCCGAAATGAAACGAACTGACAAGAGCTTCAAGGAGACTGTCAACGACCTCCTTCGGCTCGGCTTGAGCGCGAAGCGAGGAAAATCCTCGAGGCAGAAGTTTGTCGTTGAAGCACGAGATCTTGGAGCCACTCGACCAGGGATCAGCCTCGACAACGTAGGGGACTTACTCGATCGGCTGGAACAGCCCAACATATGATCCTCATCGACGCCAACATCCTTCTGTACGCATACCATCCGCAGGCTCCAGAGCACGGAGCCTGTAGGAGGTGGGTCGAAAAGGCATTTTCCGGTTCGGCACCAGTCTTTCTGACTTGGATCACGATCCTGGCTTTCCTCCGCATCAGCACAAGCCCTCGTGTGTTCGATAAACCGCTGAGCATGGCTGAGGCCAAGGAGATCGTCTCGCGATGGATTGCGGCACCGGCTGTGTCGATCCTCGAGCCGAGCGATCGTTATTGGAAGATCTTCAGTGACCTACTGCTGAACGCGCAGGTATCGGGATCGCTAGTTACGGACGCCGCTCTCGCCGCATTAGCGATCGAGCACGGCACGTCCATATGCACCACCGACCGTGACTTTACACGGTTCCCCCGATTGAAGCTGCTGAACCCCGTCGACAGCTAATTGGCGGGCTCTTGTTGTCCGCGTTTCTCCGCGTTCGTCCGCGGCCAACCCAAGCCTCCATCGGCGCCATTCATTTCCGCATTGGTTTGCGGCCGTACGATGGAGGCGTACTACCTCCCCCTCAAGACCACCTCCTCCCGACTCACCCCACCCTTCTCCGACTCAATCTCGATCGTCATTGCCGGGGAGCGCCCCGTAGCACGCACCACGTAATCGAGAGTCCGCCGCGCTCGCACCGTGCTTCCCGATCGTTGCGTGTCACGCGATCCCCAGAGGTGCCCCACATTGGTCCGCTTACTACCAGAAACCAGCTCGGCGTTGGTCAGCTCCACGATCGCTCGCACCGGCACCGCGACCTCGGCGTCGAGTGCCCGCTTTGTGATATTCGTCGGCAAGTAGCCTTCATTCTCGACTGTCACGGACACGCGGAAGATTTCGTCACCCTCGATTGGCGCCACGGAGAGGTCTCTGATCACGACCCTCGGGCTCACTTCAGCAAGCCACAACATCCACGGCACGTATTGTTCGATTTCGGCCTTTAGCAAGTGCGGAGGCGGGTTCTGCCGAGTGAACTTCGTTCGCCATCCACCGACCTCAACCATTCCGAGTTGAGGGTGATCGTACGACGTCCATTCGCTGAAACCCTCACCGTTCAACTCCTCGTCGTTCCATCGGATTCGTTCGACCTCTGTGACTCGGCCGTCTTCGTCATAATCCCGACCGAAACCGCCCCAGAATTCCGGCACCGTTCCGACCACGCCGAAATCCCAGTACGCCCAGCTGATTAACGTTCCGTGTCTGTGTTGCCGCGGGTTGGTGTAACTGGGCCGGACTGGCTGACCTGTCGTCGTGTGAAACATCTCGGCGAGTTCTACGATCAGGCCTTGGTCAGCCATGTCGAAGTTGTCCCACGACGTCGTCGAGGGAAGACGAAACAAGAAACCACCTGACGTGTGGCCGTGAAAGACCCCTGTGATGTTGCGGTGACTGTTGAAGAACTCGATCGTTGCGCGTGTCTCCGGCTCCGACAGTGGATATGGCCCGGCGCCGCTCTGTTCGAACTCGAGTCCCCAATTACGGGGGAAGTTCCTATTCATGTCGATGCCGCCGACACCATCTTCATTGAAGAACCGGTCGTCGTCGTCGTCGAGCCCCTCCGTGTAGACATCAAAGAACTCGCCGTCCATTTCGTCTAGCTGGCGCCTCACGAGTATTCGTGAATCTTGAGCGCTTATCTTCCACAAACCGGTGCGATTCGGCATCAGCATTTGTGTGATGAACCCGTCCCCGTCCAAATCGTTGGGCGGGTCTTCGTCCAGGAGACCGTCACCGTCCTCATCGTACGGACGTGGCGTGCTGCGCAGATTCTGTATCGTATTGAGCGAAATGTCTGCACCATCGGGATTGAACTTGGGACGGACGTAGAGCGTGCGCGTGTCGAGTAGTCGAGTAACACGCTCGTCGCTTCCGTAGTTGTCGAGCACATACCACGCGAAGTACAGGGCAACTTCCGCTGCGGTCAGCTCACCCGAATGGATGTTGCCGTCGTAGTAGTAGGCCGGCTTTTCCAGAGCGTCACCCGTCTCCTCGTTAGTGATCTCGAGCACGAGCAGCGGAGTGCCTTCGAGGGTTTCGCCTATCGGATAGAGATTCGTGAGGGACGGATGCGCCTCAGCCCACCCTTCGAGCAATGCGTGTGCAGATGTTGTGCTGTGGTACGCGTCCCATTGTGGGTTCATAGGATCTTCCCGCTGTGCGTTTGCGCCGCTCGCGAGCACAACGGCGATTATCAGGCAACCAAGGACGACACGGATTGAAGTACTCATCGTTCGATAGCCTCCGCTGCAATTTCTGCCAATGCACCCACGGCTGAGTATACTGGCACATTCAAGACCTCTTGTGCACGCGACCTCATCGTCTCGGTGTATCCAATGCAGTCCATCACGGCAACATCGACACGCTTGTCGCGCATTGCCGCGGCAGCCTTCTCAATTGCCGCGCCTTCGAGATAGGGAGAGGCAGATGATACTCGAATTCCCTCCGAAGCATACTTTCGCCATCGCACTCGCTGTGCGCGCACCTGGTCTTTCGATGGAGTGAATACACCAAGCCTCTGAACCTCCAAGCGCTCAACAATGCGCTCGAGCGCAGAAGCAGGGCGAAGCAGAGTCACGTTTGAATAAAGTTCG
>CAYTDU010000268.1:0-7104 GCA_964436395.1 uncultured Gemmatimonadaceae bacterium
AGCTCAAATTCCTCGCGAATGCGTTCGAGGACGTCATGCACAATCAGTCCGCGGGTCATCGCATTGACGAGCGATTCGTATTGAGATGTCTTTGGTTTGGGTTCCCGGATACCGAGCGTGTACTTGAGCCAATGGCGGCGCGGGCAGGCTGAATAGGTGAGATATTCCGTTGCCGAGTGTCTAGGACGGCCAGCTGGGATCGGAATCGGATCTGTGTTTGGCGGAAGCGTGTCCAGCGGAAGCGGTTCTGGTATCTGCCTTGGCGCGTGGGGCGCATCAACCGCCTCGGCGCCTACGACGCGCACAATTCCCTCGAACCGTTCATCGCTCGCGTTTTCGTACTGGAAGGCAGATCCGTCAACTGCGGTCACATTCCTTAGTCCCGGCAGCAGAAAATCGCAAACTTGCGTTTTCTTGTCCGAACCGATCCGTGCCGCCGAAGTACCACACAACACGAGCCGTTCGATGGCTCGCGTGGCGGCCACGTACCAGAGTCGTTTCTCTTCGGCGAGTCCCTCCAAGTTCAGCTGGGCCTGCAGTGTCGAGTAGTGTTCCGGCTGCGTATCCACGCTAGGATCGCGCAGTGCGATCTCGTTTTGTCCTACGAGAATCCGGCCGTGTTCTTTGGTGTTGACGCCAAGCCCGAGGCCGCCCCAGAACACCACCTTCCACTCGAGGCCTTTCGCGCTATGTGTGGTGGTGATCGTTACCGCGTCCTTTCGTGGGATCCTTGGCTCTGCCACCTCGCTCTCGGCATCACGACATTGTTTCATGAACCTGAGAAACCGTGCAGTGTGCAACCGCGACGCGCTGCGCGCTTGGCGCAGCAGCCGGAAGACGTTGGCGAGTGCCTGGGCTTTCTGTTCTCCCAACAGGTGCAGATGAGCGAGATACCCAGTTTCCCGCAGGAGATCTTCCAGAAGCTCATGGGTCGGGACACGATCGCGTTGAGCGGAATAGTGCTCGAGTGCCGATACAACATCGGCCAACCGGTCTCCCTCAGGACCGGTTACGCCCGCTCGAACGGCTCCCGTTCTGATGGTCTCCCAGAGTGTGTTTTCGGCCCCCAAACGAAGCCACAGGAGCGTTTCGTCCGACAGACCGACGAATGGACTTCGTAGGAACCCGACAAGTGCCCTGTCGTCTAGCGGATCGCAGAGAACCTCGAGCGCGAGCTGGAGGTCGACGATTTCACGCTGTTCATAGAATCCCGTGGTTCGGAGTGGATAGGCCCGTGCACCGACTCCCTCGAGCGCCACCTGGTATTCCTCGGCCATAGTCCATCCCCTCAGGACTACGGCCATATCACCCCACTCGTAACCCTCATCATGCAACACCGCCGCCCGCTCGGCCACGGCGGCTACTTCCAACTTCCGACGCTCCGTCTGGACGCGGTCCTTGCCGTTCTCGGTCGCCGGCAGGAGCAGCAGCTCAACTGGAGGGCCGTTGTCCTGGTCGGTCTGCCCGGTCGTGAGTGGCTCGAACGGGACCTCGAAGCGTTGCAGACCTTCCGGCAACAGCGGTGTGTCGAGTTGTCTTCCGATGGTAGAATCGACGAGGCCGAGGATCTGTTTCGAGCACCGAAAGCTCGAGGTCGTCGAGCACACAGCACCCCAACCTCTGCCGGCGAAGTCGTCCAACACACCTTGCCACACAGTCACGTCGGCGCGTCGGAACCGGTAGATGCTCTGTTTCGCGTCGCCCACCAGCATCAGGCGTGTGGTGTCTGTGCGCTTCGACCCTGGATCACCGAGCAGGTACGCGATCTCCTTCTGCACTGGATCAACGTCCTGAAACTCGTCGATGATCAGCGTCCTGATACGACGCCTCAGAACTGCTCGTATCGAAGCGTGCTCCACCAGTAGGTCACGTGTCCGCACGATTATTCGGTCGAAGTCGAGCAGCTCCAGGTCGGTGAGCGTGGCGTCTATGGATTCCTGGGCGAGGATTGCAATGTCCAGCATTGCGCGCTCGGCCAAGGGAGTTTCTGTGCAAGCCGCGATCCGGCGCAGGCGATCGGAATCACCCAGCATCTTGTCGAGGATTCCCCGGATATCCCGCACGGAGAAGCGGGTGAGTAGGGTGGCGAGGTTCGGGATTTCATTGTTGTCCAACACACGGAGAACCGTCTCGCGCACCACTTCGGAGCGGATCGTCTTCAACGTGGCTTGGTCGATTATCTCATCCCGCGGATTGGTGCCGGCTTGAAGTGCGAACTCTCTCAGGATCTCCATGCAAAAGGAGTGGATGGTCCCTATTCTGGAGATGTCAATCTCGTAAGCGACGTCCCTGCGGCCCGCTGCGAACAGGGCGTCGCGCAGCTTCTTCTTGAGGTCGGATGCGGCGGCGTTTGTGAAGGTGATCGCTGCGATGTCGCGCAGTTGGCAGTGGCTCGCACCGACAAGCTTTCTGCTCGTTCCCTCAGGCGGTTCCAACTCGACGCCAAGGAGAAACAGGATGCGCCCCACGACAGTTCTAGTCTTGCCGGTCCCGGCGCCGGCGGATACCAGAACGTGATTACCTACGCTGGTTGCGGCCTCCCACTGTTGAGGAGACAATTCCCAATTGGAAACGCCGGTGTCGCTCATCTCTTCTTTCCCATGCGCTTGCGTTCCGTGACTCTGCAGATGTCATAGGCATGGCAATACGATGGACATCCACAGCTTGGGGCGGGGGAAATCAGGAACCTTCCTTGCCTGAGGTTGAGCACGTGCTCGGACACGCAGGCAAGCGCCCGTTCCATCTTGGCGGCGTCTTGCTCGTTCTCCTTCAAGACACCGGTCTTCTTATCCACTTGATAGAGTTGAAGGCAATGTGGACGGGCGGTCCCAGGTGTTGCCCCCGGCTTGGTTTGGCGCAGCGGATGGTACTCCACACGTGACACAACCGCGTCGTCGCGCAATTGCGTGAGCGCGTATGCGTACAGGGGGACCTGAAGTACGACGCCCTCATCCCAAGCGTCTTTCTTACCACCTCCCGGCACACCACTCATACTCGACTTGTAGTCGATCGCCGCCACGAAGCGTGATGGATCCTCGACTCGCGGATCGATTCCTCTGTCCACGCGGTCGATGAAGCCTCGGAACTTAAAACGAACGCCGTTTCGCTCCAGCACTATGTCTCCGGATCGCCCGAACGAGAGCTCGTGGATTTCGGCACCGGTTCTGAGGATGGTTATGTCGCTCTTTTTGGGGTTTTCCATTCGATCGTGGAAGTCGACCTCCCACGCGAGATACCGGCAAAGTTCCCGTTTCAGTTCACCTCGCTTCGTCTCCCTGAGGACAGGATGCCCCATCCAGACGCTTTCCTGCATCTCCTCAAACGCGGCGTCCAGAGTTTCTTCCATCAAAACCACTGCCCAGTCGAGATCTGATGACCTGAGGAAGACAGGTCGCCCGCGTTCCTCGCCGACGCGATCGTAGAACCTGGCCAATGCGGCGTGCAGCAACGAGCCGCGCACAGGAGCGTCCATGTCTTCGTCCGGATCGTCAAACTTCTGTACGTTGAGGAGGCGGCCGGAGAAATACGCCCATGGGCATTTCGCGTATTCTTCAATCTGCGACGGGCTCCACATCTTGTTGTCGTCATACTGCTCCGCAAGCCCGTTGCGGAGAATCGAGTCTAATATGACTCCGTTGAATGGAGACTCTGCTCCGTTCATGCGTGCATACTCCGTGTGAGCGGCGTGGCCGGCTCTCGCCCTCCCTTTCGCCGAGGAGACCAGAGGTGTATCCGGAGTGTGCACGGCGTACGAATCGATCTCGAGCCGGTCCTCGACTGCCACATCCGCCAGTGCCTCGACAAATGACGATCTGATGGACTCTGCACCCCTAACGCCTATTGCCGGATAGCTGACGGTGAGATGTTTACCTGCCGCGACCACGGTTCGAAATAGCTCACGTTCCCGCGTATCCCAATCCTCTCTTGTATCGAGTCGGAAGCATCCGTGTCGCATTGTGCACCGGTCGTCGTCATCCAGGATTGGCGAGCATTGGGCCGGCAACGGAAACGCACCGGCCTCCATCCCAACCAGGAATAGGTGATCGAACTCGCGGTAAGCGGCTGCAAGAGCCTCCAGGACCCGAACCCCGCGATGGGAATCGGTCCAGATGCCGATCTGTCCGTCCAGCATCTCCCGAAGGCGCCCAGAGAACTCTGCAACGGAGATAGTGGCATTGTCGGCTGGGTCGGAAACGTAGATGTCTCCCCACTTCGATACGGCTTCTTTCCATTCACGGATTATGTTCTGGAGTCCCCGCCAACCCGCGAGGTCTTTGCGGACCTGATCGTATCCGGTGTCCGGAACGTTGTAGATCCGGTTCTCGATCTGGAGTGGATCCGAGTCCAGGAACGATTCCAGCCACTCTATCCACTCGAGCAGGTGTCGTGCGCGGTCGAGCTCACTGAGCAGCTTGCGCACTTCCCGAAATCCGCCCAGAGCGGATTCGATCCTGTCCACGGGTGGGCCGGTCCACCCTCGCTCGCCGTCGCTATTCGCTCCGAGGGATGAGCGCGCTTCTGACAGCAGGTTCTCGAGAGCGGTCTCCCATGCGTGGAGACCCCTGACACATCTTCTGAATCCGATGAAGTTCAACACTACTGAGTCGAGGAGCGGTTTCACATGCGGCAGACCCGCCAGTTCAGCGAGGTTGCTTCGTGTCCAACCGTCAGAAGCAGCGGAAAAAATGTTAAGCACGGATTTCACGACGGGGATCTCATCAAAAGCGATCCTGATGCGAGCCGCTGCAGGCAGACCCACGACACTCAATGCCCTGACGACGAGCTCGACGTACGGTCGACCGCGACGTGCCACGACCGCGATGCGATGGGGCGGTACACGTGCATCCACGAGCTGGCGTATTCTAAGGGCAACTTCACCCAGCTCGCGTTCGGGGTTGGGTGCCTCGCACACCGAGAATTGTGCTGAGTCGCCGCCCGGTGCCGCATCGTCGGTGTCCCGGAACAGCGATGCGGCGACGCTTCGTCCAGTCGAGAGGTGCTCGATCTCAATTCGAGGCAGCGCATCGAGTTCGACTCGAGAGAATTCGCGTGCCGCGTACAGGCGAATAGAGTCGATGCTGGCGGACTCAACCAGTGCTCTAAGGAGTTTTCTCCAACCGCCCCTCAGGTCTGCCAAGCCGAAGAACCGGATCTCCCTCCGGCCGCCAAGCCGAGTTGCGAGGCCTTCCGCATCTCGCGAAATGACATCGGCCATCGCTACGAGATTGTCTCGCCCGTCCCCGACTCCCGCGGCTTCCAGCCCATCCTTGTACGAAGTGAAAATCTTAACCAACTCGGCGTTCTTGCGAGCATCGAAAGAGCCTTCCTCGCTGCCCAGAACCGAAGTCAACTCCTCGAAGTCACTTGGTGTGATTCCTTCAGATACGAGTTCGCCGAATAAACCGTCCAGTGAGTTGAGAAAGTACTCCACATTGTTGGAGCGTCCGAAGACATCGCCGCCGACACTTCGGATGACGTTACCGAGAAGTGCGAGGCGTTCGATATCGCCCAAGGGTTGGGTTGCAGGCTCTCCAAGCCACTTGGGCAGTTCATGGAAAATGCAGAGCGGTGGGTCGAACCAACCCTTGCAGCCGTGTTGCGCGGAAAGTCGAATCACATCGTCGCGTATTCCGCCTTGGCGCAGTGCCAAGAGATAACCAGGTGTCGGGAAGGGGCCGTTGGGAGTGGCGTGGAGAGGCCGCAAGAAACCTTCGGCTGCGGACTGCAGAAGCTGCTTGATATCCGAAGACACCACCAGCTTCAGTTTGGGTGCGGTCACTTGGAGGCCTCAAAGGATAAGGGAAGCATCACGACGAGAATACTATCTGGGCGGACGCTGTCTCTACAACACCACAGTCGCCGGCGTCTGCTCTTGCGCCCACGCTAACCACGTGCGTATGCTGCCAGTTAACCGTTAACCTTGGCTTGGGTATGCAGCAGGAACTTCTGGTATTGGTAGGGTCAGCCGCGTTGATCGGGTCGGTCCACACTGTCATCGGGCCGGACCACTATTTGCCTTTCGTCGCGCTGTCGAAGGCACGACAATGGTCAATCCGTAAGACAATGTGGATCACGGCCTTGTGTGGGGTGGGGCATGTTGCCGGATCGATAGTGCTGGGGCTGATCGGGATCGCTGCCGGTATTACCGTCAGGAGTCTGGAGCTTTTCGAATCTCAGCGTGGTGAGATAGCAGCATGGCTGTTAGTGGCCTTTGGCCTACTGTACGGGGCGTGGGGGCTCAGACAGGCAATACGCAACAAACCGCATACTCACAGCCATACACATGCGAATGGCACGCACCACTCACACACGCATTCACACATCAAGGATCACGCTCATCCGCACGGCGAAGATAGCAAGAACGTCACCCCCTGGATTCTGTTCATAATCTTCGTGTTCGGTCCATGCGAGCCTCTGATTCCGCTGTTGATGTACCCGGCGGCGGCTTTGAATGCAGGTGCCGTCGCGCTGGTTGCCGGAGTGTTTGCGGTTGTCACGATTGCGACTATGCTCGTTCTCGTATACCTGTCTTGTGCCGGATTGAGCTTGGTGTCAACTGAGCGTCTTGCGCGATACGGACACGCACTGGCAGGGGCTACAGTGTTTCTATGCGGATTGGGGATTCAGCTTGGGCTCTGAAACGGCCCGAATCGTGATCTAGAGTTCACGATTCAGTCGATCGTAGATCTTCCCAATACGTCTATAAGAAACCATCATTAGTATGGCGATGTTCTCCCATCCAACCAAACAAAGGGGCACCCATGTCAATGAAGGATGTCGCGGCATTCATCGAGGGAATCGCAAAGGACCCCAAGCTCCAGCAAGATTTGGCAGAACTTGCGTCGAAGTACGGCTACAATTTCACATCTGATGAGCTGAATGACAGCGACTTGGGTGGCATTGCAGGTGGGGTGATGGACATTCCGCCTGACATCGATTTCAAGAAGAAGCCCGCAAAGAAGTAAGAAAGGCCCCGCTCTGGGGCTGTCAGATCCTGAATTGAGGGACTGCGGTGATTGAGCCGCTGCTCGAATGGGAAGTGCGTGCATGAAGCCACAGCCCGTGTTCTACAACTGTGACAACTGTCCGTCGTACTGCTGTTCT
>CAYTDU010000269.1:0-7057 GCA_964436395.1 uncultured Gemmatimonadaceae bacterium
CAGGCCTTGCTCGACTCTACAGTTGATTCAGTGCGCACAATATCGACACAGCTGAGGCCGCCCATTCTGGATGATCTTGGCCTGGAGGCGGCGGTGGAATGGCAGACTACCGAGTTCTGCAGACAGTCGGGTATCGAATGCGCGTTGGAATTGCGAATTGGCGAAAGGTTCGTAAAGAATGAACATGCAACTGCGGCGTTCCGAATCTTGCAGGAAGCGCTCGTGAACGTGGCTCGGCACGCGGACGCCGAAAACGTCACGGTTGAGATCCGATTCGCTGACGATACACTACTTCTGTCTGTGAGTGACGACGGGATTGGTATTGGGGACGCCGCTCTGTCCAGCTCACACTCGATAGGGTTGATTGGCATGCGGGAGCGGGCGGCCGCTCTTGGCGGTAATGTCATCATTAGGCGGCTTCCCGATGGTGGGTCTCTTGTCAAACTCGAGTTGCCTCTCGGGCGGACATATGTTGGAGGAGCATCGTGATTCGATTGCTCATTGCTGATGATCATCCGATTGTGCGCGAGGGCTTGAAACGCATCATCGCGGAATGTCCTGACATGAAGCTCGAGGGGGAGGCCGTTGACGGAGATGATGCACTGAACAAGTGCGCTGAGCTCCCTGTGGATGTCCTGTTGCTCGATGTGTCCATGCCTGGCCAGGGTTTTCTAGAGACGATGCACCGTCTCCGCAAAGAACACCCCGGGGTGCGCGTGCTGGTGTTGAGTGTGCACTCGGAGGACCAGTATGCCGTTAGGGCGCTCCGGCTCGGGGCATCCGGTTACCTCACCAAGGACCATTCCCCCAATGAACTTGCCGGTGCGATTCGGAGAGCCTATCGCGGTGGAAAGTACGTCACGGAGTCGTTGGCCGAACGCCTCGCCTTCGAGTTAGAGGCCGATCGCGATATGCTGCCGCACTCGACGCTGTCGGACCGAGAATATCAGGTTCTGTGCAAACTGGGCTCAGGTACCAGCGTGAAGGACACGGCCGCCGAGCTCGGGTTGAGTCCCAAGACAGTGAGCACGTACAGAACCCGCGTTCTGACAAAGATGAATTTGAAGTCAAACGCGGAGTTGATTCGCTATGTGCTTCGGCACGGACTAGTAGATTAGCTGTAGTAGTAGTCCGGGCCCCTACAGAAGTAAGATCTCGCCTACAGTTGTGCACGACAGATACCTACCAGGATCGGCTGCACTGGCTGATAGCACTGCGCCGGGCGAGAACCTACTCCTTCAGCATGAATCTGCCGTCATTTGCCCCCACGAATGCTGGCGATGTGGCTTCAGCGCCGGCAAGAGCCCGCACATTCTTGATCGTTGACGATTCCGCAGTCATTCGGCGGCGTCTGGTCAGCTTGTTGACCGAAATGGAAGGAGTTCGACTGGTCGGAGAGGCATCCAACGGTGTCGAAGGTGCAGACCTCATCCGTGAGTTGCGTCCTGACGTAGTCATTCTAGACATACGGATGCCGGAGCGAAGTGGGATCGGTTTGCTCGAATCCATCAAGGATAATCCGGATCTACCGGTCGTGATAATCCTCACCAACTACCCGTATGCTGCGTATCGGAAACGCTGCTTTGAGCTCGGTGCCAGCCACTTTTACGATAAGACGAGCGAGTTCGACGGGCTGGAAGGAGTTGTGCGAGAGTTGGCAGCGGTGGCTAACTAGCGCCCCAAATTCGCGTTTCAACCAGTTGTAAGACGAATCTCTTGCCAACCAGCGCTTGAGGAATAACCCCTCTCATGCGAAGTTTGGTGTCTGCCAAGGCGCCGTAGCCAAGTGGTAAGGCGGGGGTCTGCAAAACCTCTATTCGGCGGTTCGAATCCGCCCGGCGCCTCTGCTAGTACCGCTGTATTTATTTCCTGTACCTCGATGCACTAGATCGCGTGATACGCCGGCGATTCTGCTCAGCGACACTCCATACTGACCAACTCAAGATTGGTGCTTCTCCTCTGCCGGGCACAACCACGACCAACTGCGGGATCGAGATGGCCGAAAACTCAACTCCGCCGGGCTATTGACAAGCCGGTACATCGCCTGAAAGTTATGCGAAATCGCCCGGCGTTCGGCCGTTTGCAGGCTGCGGCGACCGGCAGTGGCTCTTGGCTCGTACGGAGGTATTCGTAAGCATGGCCAATGGCAAGGTCAAGTGGTTCAACACCGCTAAAGGCTTCGGTTTCATTGAGCGCGAAGACGGTCCTGATGTATTCGTGCACTACTCCGCAATTGAAGGGTCGGGGTTCCGCACTCTAGCTGAGAATGAGCAGGTGGAATTCGAAGTCGCCGAAGGCCCAAAGGGGCTCCACGCCACAAATGTCCGAAAGGTCGAGGCAGAAGCGTCTTAGCATCTGACTTCGATCCAATACAGCGAGCGCCGGATCCCAAGGGGACCGGCGTTCGTGGCTTGATCCTAGACTGCGTCAGTTGGTGTTTCGATCGAAGCTTACCAGCTCGAAGGTTACTGACCATTCTGCGGTGTAATCCCACGGACCGGTCTCTGCGGGCTCAATGATGGTCAATCCCGCTATGGCTCCCAATACGCACTCACCGAGTTCTGTGCTCCCTGTGGAATTCGATTGGATTTCACCTGCCAGGCGACCGTCTCCACCCGTGAGGCTCAGTTGGATCACACCCTCTGTGGTTCGGTCCTGTCTTTTTGCCCGCACGAAACATGCTTGGAAAGGTGGATCGAGTTGAATGAGTTGGCGCGACAAGTAGTCGCCATCCACGGTGCCGGAATAGACTAGCTCACCGAGTTCTACCGTCCCAATTGGCGAACCGCCGCCGCATCCTGCTCCCGCAAGGGCGAATGCCACACTGAGAAGGGTGGATATCTGAAACTTAGAAAGGAACCGCAAACGCCAGCCCTCCCATCAATGCAGTGTCGAACTGGAGTGAACTGAACCCAAGGAGCTCAAAATCGTACAGCCAGCCTGCTGCTTCCACGAAAAACACGAAGAAGCTGTTGTCTGGAACATAGTTCATACCTGTCCCCAGTCGCCCGGCCGGTTTGACGAGTGTGTCGACGCCAGGCTCCCCAGGATCCGCACACAATCGGCCACCGCCAAAGAAAATGTACGGTGCCAAACCCGCGTCAGAGGGGGCGCCGAACATCAGGTCCAGTCCGATGTAAGATCGCGTGAAGGTTGAATCGTCGAAGCTGACGGTAGGCCCGCGGAGGTTGCTCCTGGAGACATTCACCATCGCTCTAATGGCTGCCGTAGGACCGACTTGAAAACCCAGACCTCCACCGAATGCTCTGCCTGGACTCATGTCGTCGCCGGCGTCACTGCCCAGGTTCGCCAGCGGGTACATTCGGCCGGCCTGACCGAAGAGGAGAAGCGCACGAGCCTGCCCCGAGGAAGGCTCGGTGAACGCCAAGATCAGCACCAGGCTCAGTCCAATCCAGCGAAACAAAAGCAACAATTCCGTCCTTTCGACGAATCCACGCATATGAAGGTTGAAGCTACCCGCCCTGGTCATTCATAGGAAGCTTTGTGGCGACTCGAACTGGCACACCTCCGATAAGGTTGGATTTGACAATGACCGATTCCCTGACGATGTTCCCCGTCCCTTGTGCAGGAGGTAAAACATGCGTGTCTATGAAAGTAACGCGATTCGCAACGTGGCTGTGATTGGCCACGGCGCTAGCGGCAAGACAGCCCTCGTCGATGCGCTTGCGTTCGTGGCAGGAAGCAGCAAGCGACATGGTTCAGTACCTGACGGAACGGCCCTCACCGACTACACCCCCGACGAAATCGAACGACAGTACTCCATCAGCTTGGGACTTGCCCATGCCGAGTGGGAGAACGCGAAGATCAACCTGGTCGACACGCCGGGATATTTGGATTTCACGGGTGATGCGCTGGCTGGCGTATACGCTGCTGACGCGGCGGTCATCGCAGTCGGCGCTACAGCCGGAGTGGAAGCCGGGACCGAACAGGTTTGGCGATACGCGACAGAACGGGGGATTCCACGAATGTTCGTCGCGTCGATGATGGATAAGGAGAATGCAGATTTCGAAAAGGTACTGGCAGGCATCAAGAAGGATCTCACCACCAGCGTGGTGCCGATCCAGTTGCCTGTTGGAGAGGGCCCGGAGTTCGAGGGCATCATCGATTTGTTCTCGAAGAAATGCCACATGTACTCGAGCGGTACGAAGTCTGGAGAATACGAAGAGGTCGACGTTCCGGAGGAGTACAAGTCCAAGCTCGAGGAATACTCACAGCAGCTGATCGAGGAAATTGCTACGACTGATGAGTCGCTCATGGAGCGTTACTTCGACGGCGAAGAGATCTCTCGGGAAGAGGCATTTACCGCCCTCAAGGCGGGCATTGCCAGGGGTGACATATTCCCGTTGATGTGTTGTTCAGCTACGCTCACGTACGGTACCCGTGCTCTGTTGTCGGAAATCGTGGCGCTAGTGCCGTCGCCGGCCGAGTGTCCGCCGGTGAACACGAAGATATGGGAAAAGGACACCGATTTGGCGCTGGAGGCATCCGATGACGGCCCAGTCGTTGCCCAGGTCTTCAAGACCGTTGCCGAACCGCATGTCGGTGAAGTGTCGCTCTTCAAGATCGTGTCGGGCAAGGTGAGCAATGGGCTGGAAGTCTTCAACGCACCTCGAGAGTCCATCGAGAAGTTGAATCATCTTTCGGTCGCGCAAGGTAAAGACCGTACCGAGGTTCCAGAGCTGCATGCCGGCGATATCGGCGTGGTGGCAAAGCTGAAAGACACGCATACGAACGACACGCTGTCCACGCAGGGGACTCCCACGGCTCTGGCGAAGATACCATTCCCGGATCCTATTATCGTGTTGGCAGTTGCTGTTACAAAACGAGGCGAGGAAGACAAGCTGTCGACAGGTCTCCAAAAGCTGCACGACGAAGATCCCACGTTCCATCATGAATACAATTCGGAGTTGCGCCAAACCCTGATCAGCGGTAGGGGCGAGCGCCATCTGGAAGTGATAGTCAATAGGCTCGAGCGCAAGTACGGAGTTCACTCGGAGATCCAGAAGCCGTTGGTGGCGTACAGAGAGACCTTCAAGAAGAAGGCTGAGGGCCAGGGACGGCATAAGAAGCAGTCGGGCGGCAGAGGCCAGTTCGGGGATTGTTGGATTCGCATCGAGCCGCAACCTCGTGGTACCGGTTACGAGTTCACCAACTCGATTGTGGGTGGCGCGATTCCTGCCAAGTACATACCGGCGGTTGACAAAGGGGTAAGGGAGGCTGCGGCGCGAGGCGTACTAGCAGGCTCGCCCGTAGTCGACTTCAAAGTCGACTGTTACGACGGCAGCTTCCACACCGTGGACAGCAGCGAGCAGGCGTTCAAGATGGCGGGCATTCAGGCCTTCAGGAACGTGGCTCCAAGCTGTAAGCCAATAATCCTCGAACCCGTCCATGAAGTGGAAGTCTGGACGCCGGACGAGAATCTCGGAGATGTGATGGGAGATCTCTCGTCACGCCGTGGCCAAATACTCGGGTCGGAACCCGACCGCAACATGACGAAGGTCAAGGCAACGGTTCCAGAGGCCGAGATGTACAGATATTCGACGCAACTCCATTCGATGACACACGGCCGCGGCACGTTCGCATGGAAATTCCACTCGTACCAGGAAGTGCCCTCGGACGTGGCGGAAAGGATCGTCGAAGAACGTAAGAAGGCAGAGGAAGAAGCGGCGAAATAACCAGCTCTGCAACCGATCTAGGCCCGTGTCACATTCTGCGGCGCGGGCTTTTTTCGAATGCGTCGCTCAAGCACCCTGAACGTAAAAGCGTGTTGATGTCGTTCATCCGCGTCGTGAAACTCCTCTTGCAGCAACACCCAGTCGGATGGATCGATATCGTCAAACACCTTGTCACCTTCGAGTTCGGCGTGGACAAGCGTCAAGTAGATCCTGTCAGCGAGGTCTAGAGTCGAGGAGAACACCTCCGCTCCCCCGATAACAAAAACCTCTTCATTATCGGTATCGGTCGCCGCCAATGCGTGTTTCATGTCGAGCACAATATCGACACCATCGAGCTTCAATTCGCGATTGTTGGTCAATACGATATTGCGTCTGTTCGGCAGAGGTTTTCCAATAGACTCGAGTGTTTTCCGCCCCATTATCACGGTGTGCCCCGAAGTCAGCATCCTGAACCGCTCGAGGTCCTTGGGAAGGTGCCAAGGAAGCACACCACCACGTCCGATCACTCCGTTTTCCGCAACAGCAACCACGAGGGAGATCGTCACGGATCAGAAGCGGGTCGCCAGATAGCGTGACCACCAAACCGGACCCGCCAACCTGCGAAAATACGCCTTGACCAGGGTGTTGTTGGATGCAATGAGTCCGGTCGTGACTACCGTACGTCTAACGGCGGAACGAGAGATCTTCAATTTCTGGGTTGGCTTGAGCACCGTATCATCTTGTTGGGCCAGACGCAGAGTCTTGACGGCGAAGAACAGAGATGTGAGGCAAAACGCCCTAATCCCACGCTGCCTTCCCGGTATGCACATTGAGTATTCCAACGCGTCGCACAGATGTCCTTTTGCCTTGTCCACTAGTGCGTTCACTACCTCACGCGATTCGTGCACATACTTGCCGTCCTGTACATCCTTCGGCTCGACTCCCGCTATGAGACACAGTTGACGAGGCACGTAGTTGTGGCCCCGCTGACGGTCGTCAGCGACATCCTTGATGATGTTGGTGAGTTGAAGACCCAGTCCGAAGCTCGTTGCGAGCGCCTTCATGCGTTCGTACTCATCCTCTGGAATCGGAGGGGTGACCTGGGCGAACAGGGAGGTCAGCATGTGACCGACTGTTCCGGCCACATAATAGCAGTAACGTTCCAAATCTTCCGTCGTGTCGAGCGAGGTGACAAATCCGGATTCGTCCGAACCCGGACTACTCACGAAATCCGCCATGCCGGCGCACATCTCCATTACCCACGCCTCGGTCTTGTCCCCGACGATCAGCGTCTCCCCGGTTCCATAGAGGCCGTGGTCGTTGATGAGCCGCCCCATCAGCCGGATCGCCTCTCGCGCCGTCGTGCATCGCTCGAGGGCGAC
>CAYTDU010000270.1:0-7038 GCA_964436395.1 uncultured Gemmatimonadaceae bacterium
GACGGCAGGCTGGACGACGCCGTATGGCGAGAGGCACCGACGTCTAGCGACTTCACGCAAGTGCTTCCGGACGATGGCACACCTCCAAGCGAACGGTCCGAGATCCGCGTCGTTTACGACCGAGAAGCTTTGTACGTCGCGGCGCGACTCTACGACAGCGAGCCGAACGGAGTCGTGGGCGGATTGGGCCGCCGAGACGCAGGCGTCCCGAGCGACCTGTTTTATCTCTCCATCGATTCGTATCACGATCACCGCACCGCGTTCCGGTTTGGCGTGAACCCGTCGGGTGTCCGCAGTGATTGGATTGCAACCAACGACAGCGACAACGAGGATTACTCTTGGGATCCGGTGTGGGAGGTCGCAGCACGGATCGACTCGCTGGGCTGGGTCGCCGAGCTGAGGATTCCGTTCTCTCAACTCAGGTTCTCATCGGCGGCTGATCTGACCTGGGGCATAAACTTCACGCGTTTGATCTTCCGCAAGAACGAGTGGACCGTGTGGAGCTGGTGGCCCAACACCGAGCAGGGTTTCACCTCCCATTTCGGCCACCTGGAGGGACTCAGAGATATTCCGCCACCGAGACGGTTGGAGGTCCTTCCGTACAACGTCGCCAAGGCCGAGTACACCGAGGGGGCGGATCCCGCGAACCCGTTCAACGACGGCAGCGTGTACGACATCACGTCTGGCATGGACCTGAAGTACGGGGTCACCAGCGACCTCACGATCGACGCCACGCTGTTGCCTGACTTCGGTCAGGTCGAGGCCGACCCGGCAGTCGTCAACCTCACGGAGTTCGAGACCTTCTACGAGGAACGCAGGCCGTTCTTCGTGGAGGGAGCGAATCTGTTTGAGTTCGGAGCCGGGAGCGGAGGCGAGGTGTTCGGGGCGCCGCAGTTGTTCTACTCTCGAAGGGTAGGACGGGCGCCGTCGATTACCGCTGACGAACCGGGCGGATATGTCGACAGCCCCACTGCAACAAGGATACTCGGCGCGGCCAAGCTCTCGGGTCAGACGGCGGGATGGTCAATCGGCGTGTTGAACGCGTTGACCGCACGCGAGTTCGCCGACGTTCAGCAACTCGAAGGTCACACCAGGAGGGATCCGGTGGAGCCGCTCAGCAACTTCGGCGTGTTGAGCCTGCGCAAGGACTTTCGCGGCGGAGGCAGTGGCATTGGTGTGCTCGCCACCACGGTGAACCGTCATCTGGACGCTCCCGCGTTCGATACGCTCAACGCGGCTGCCTATACGGGAGGAGTCGATTTCTTCCACCGCTTCGCCGACAACCAGTTTTCCGTGAGTTGGACGATCAGCGCCACACACATCAGCGGCGACGCGACCGCGATCACGCTCGCCCAGCGTTCATCGGCCCGCTACTACCAGAGACCGGACCAGGGCTACGTCTCGCTCGACACGTCCGCAACCTCGATGAACGGTTACGCGGTTTCCGGGCAGGTGGGTAAGGTGGCGGGCAACTGGACGTACGGGATGGACGTTTTCGCCTACTCGCCCGGGTTCGAGGTCAACGACGCCGGATACAACACGGAAGCCGACAGGATATTCCACGGATTGTGGCTGTCGCGGCGCTGGCTGAGGCCGGGCAAGGTTTTTCAACAGCTCACATTCAACACTTCCTGGTCGCAGAGCTGGAACTTCGGTGGCGAGCGGATGAGCCGTCAGGCGTACCTGGGCGGGTACGGCACGTTCCACAACTACTGGTACGTGTCGCTCGGCGGGGGCTACAACTTCACTTCGCTGAACGACAGAACCACCCGCGGCGGACCGTTGGCGGAATCTCCCAGCTCATGGAACGCCCACGTCTTTCTCTCCACTGACGGCAGGAAACCGGTGTCTATCGGGGCGGGCTTCTTCTACGCCCGCAATCGCTACGGCGGCTGGGGAGACGGTACGAATCTCAGTTTACGTCTTCGGCCAACAGGAGCGGTTAACATCACCTTGGGCCCGAGCTACAACAGGACGCACTCGATAGGGTTTTACGTAACTCAGCGGGAGGATCCGACCGCCACCGCAACTCTTGGAGGGCGTTATCTGTTCAGCGAGCTGGATCAAAAGACAGTGGATGTGACCTTACGCGCCGACGTGGCCGTCACTCCCGACCTCTCGGTGCAGCTTTACGCCCAGCCCTTCCTGGCCTCGGGCGACTACATCCGCTTCAAGGAACTCGAACGGCCGAGGGCGTATGACTTCATCCACTATGGCGAGGACGGCGGTTCTACAATCGCGCTGGACCAGGGTTCGAATGTCTACACCGTCGACACCGACGGTACCGGCCCAATAGAGTCGATCTCGTTCCGCAACCCCGATTTCCGCGTGAGGTCGCTTCGCAGCAACCTGGTGGTTCGGTGGGAGTACATGCGGGGGTCAACCTTATTCCTGGTGTGGAACCACAACCGATCCGGATACTCGCCCAATCCCAGCTTCGATCTGTTCGACGAACTCGACGCACTCAGGGGCGACAACCAGCAGAACACGTTTGTGGTGAAGGTGGCCTATTGGTGGAGCAGGTGAGGAAAGGTGAAAGGGATTGCAGATCGCAGACCGAGACGATTTGAGATCTCCACTCATCACTCTTCCCGCATCGCCACCATCGGATCTACTCTCGTGGCATTGCGTGCCGGTGCCAGCGTTGCAACCGCGGCCACCATAAGCAGAACGGCGCATGCACCGAGGAGCGGCAGCGGATCGTCGGGCGCTATCCCGTACAGCATACTCTCGGTGAATCGGCGCAGCGCCACCGTTCCCACGAGGCCAATGGCAACGCCCGTCAGCACGAGTCGCAGGCCGAATCGCATTACTTGTCCGGCCACTCTCCGCCTGTCGGCACCCAGCGCCATTCGCACTCCGATATCCCGCGTTTGGCACGCCACCAGGAATGAGACCGTGCCGTAAAGGCCTACCGTAGCCAAGAGCAGGGCTATGCCACCAAACACCGTAACCAGCACCGCACTCACCTCGTAACGGCCAATCTCTTCCTCGAATACCGCTGCCATGGTGGTCACCCAACGGAAAACGAGCCGCGGCTCGATTTCGCGGAGCGACGCCTGCACCACCGGCGCCATTGCCGTGGCTGGACCGGCGGTGTGAATCAGAAAATGCACACTTCGTGGAGGGAACCGCTCCGCTGATAAGTAGGTCTGCGGTGTTGGCTGTTCACCCAACTCGTAGTAGGTGGCGGTGCGGGCGACTCCCACGACCATGTAGACGAGATCGTCCGTATACGGAAGTGTGCGGCCCAGAGGATCCTGCTGCGGCCAGATCGCCTCCGCCAACGCCTCGTTTACCACCACTCCAGTTGCCGCACCATCGACATCCTCGGCTCCCAGCGGTCGCCCACGTACAATGGGGATGCCGGCTACCTCGAAATAGTCGCTGCTCACGGCGTTCATGCCGGTGCGGATCTGGTCGCCTTCGAAGTTTGCCTGTGCTCCAGCCGGGGCATCGAACTCGCTGGTCCAGTCGCCCTGGAACGGGATCATCCTGGTAACTGCCGCACCTCTGACGCCCGGTATCGCGCGGACTCTCTCCAACGCCTGCCTCAAGAAGAGGCGTGCCCCACCTTCCTCAAAGTCCAAGTCGCTGAGGCCGACCTCGACAACCAATCTGTCTTCTGTGTCGAACCCGAGTTCTTGGGTGCGGGCCGTCCAGAAACTCCTCCCAAATAGCAGAGCGCCGGCGACGAGCACCAGAGACAAACTCACCTGGCCCACCACCAAAACACCACGAAGCACCGATCGAGGCGAAGATGCGGTTACGCCGTGTGGCGCTCCACTGAGCCGGCCGCGGCCGGCCTGATAAGCTGGGACGAGGCTCATTATGATCGCGGTCACGATCGACAACCCGAAAGCCGACACCATCACCGTCACATCGGGCCGGAACTCGGCGACGAACCGAACCGGGAGAAACGACGCCGCCACGTCGGAGAGTAGGAATGCAAGCCCGATTCCCAACAACCCCCCGAAGACTCCCAGAAGCAGCGTTTCCACGAGCACCTGACGTGTGAGGCGACCGCGTCCGGCGCCCAGCGCGATGCGGATCTCCATCTCCCGGCCTCTGGCGCTCGCCCTGGTCAACAGCAAGACCGCCACATTCGCGGCCGCGATAGTCAACACGAAAGCCACGACCGCCAAAAGCATCCGCGACAAGTTGGACAGTGACGCTTCCAACCGTGGGCTGTAGAGGAACTGGCGCTGCACGAAAGCGCCCTCGTCGTCGGATTTGCCCTCAAACTCGAGCGACTCTCCAAGCGCCACGAGGTTCGCCCTGGCAGCCTCGAAAGTCACGCCGGGAGCGAGGCGCCCCAACGCTTGCAGCCACCTGCTCCGCATGTTGGGGTGACGCTCCCACCAATCGGTCGAGCGTGCTCGCGTAAGTGCACCATACATGGCGATCGGGGCCCACACGTCGGGCGCATCACCGATGGGAGACACCGATCCGAAGCCGTCCGGTGCTCTTCCGACAACCGTGTAGGGAGAGCCGCCAATTGTGAGCGTGCTTCCCACCACCGCCGAGTCGCCACCCAGCGCTCGCCTCCAGAAATCGTGAGCCAGGACCGCGACGGGATCGGTGCCTGGCGTGCGGTTCTCCTCGGGAAGGAAGGTCCGCCCCAACACCGGAGTCACGCCGAGTAGGTCGAAGAAGTTGTCCGAAACGAACAGCACTCTCAGTTGATCGTGAGTGTTTCCGGCCAATGTGTACGCCACCATCCTCGACTCGCCATAAGCGGCAAGCCCCTCCAGCGTCGTGGCGTTGTCGCGGTAGTAGATGTAGTCGGCGTTCTGGAGCGCTCCCCCACCCTCGCCCGGAGCCCAAGACCTCGACAGCTTGACGATCCGCTCAGGCTCCACGATATGCGCGGGCCGCTCGAAGAAGATCTGATTCACCAAAGTGAACACCGTGGCCGGAGCGCCGATGCCGAGTCCCAGCACCGCCACTGCGGTTGCGGCGAAACCCGGTTGCCGGAGCAAGGCGCGTGCACCGTAGCGCAGATCTTGAAGCACGTCTCGCCCAAGCGCCCTTGTCTTGGTTCCGGTCACGTCGGCTGTTTCTCTGGTTGCGTGTGCGCTTTTCCACCACCTGAGCCGCCACAAGAACAGGCTCACGACCTCTCGATAGACGAATCTGTTTGCGGCATGAACTCCCAGGCGCGAAACCCTCGAGCGATAGCCGTTTGCCATATCGGTCAGGACTTCTTGCCGCCTCTCTTTGGGCACCGCGATCGATACGAGTTTCGCGACGAACGGCGAGATCGGATTCGGCCGGGTCACGGAGTTACCTCCGACGTATTCCAAAGGCGATCTCTGATTAGCCGCGATTCCCGGAGTTCCGCCTCACCCAGCGGCGTCACCGCGTAGTGTCGCTTGGCGCGACCTCCGCGATTCGAGGTAGGCTGCCCCAACCAAGATTCCGCCAGCGCTTTCCGTTGCGAGCGGTCCAACGCGGCGTAGATGGCTCCAAGAGTCACCTCGCGACCGGCAACTTTCGCCAGCAGGTTCTGGATAGTAGATCCGTTGGCGTCCTCGCCCAGCTGCCTGACACACAGCAGGATCAGCTCTTCGAATTCACCGAGGCGTTCACCCTTCATACAGCGCTCCAACCAGTGGGAATGTCTGAATGATTTTTAATACATACGTGAATGTAGTAGATAAGTTTCCGAGCCACTCGTGTGGTTTTTACAATTACGGAATTGACTTCCGTTATTGTAAGGCATAGACTGGACGGGTGATTACACGGCAAGCGGCCGATCTGGCCAAGAAAATGGCGAACGAGTTCAAAGTCGTTGCGGTGGTTGGTCCTCGACAATCGGGAAAAACCACGCTCGCCCGTGCCGTCTTCGCCAACAAGCGGTACGTCAGTTTGGAGGAGCCGGACAACCTACAGTTCGCTCGTGAAGATCCACGCCGTTTCTTCGACCAATATCCCGATGGAGCGGTGATCGACGAGGCGCAACGTTGCCCGGATTTGTTTTCTTACCTGCAGGGGATAGTAGACGCGCGCAACACCCCGGGGCAGTTCATACTAACGGGCTCGCAGCACTTCGGATTGATGCAGAGCATCACCCAGTCTCTGGCGGGGCGAGTCGGCTTCTTGCGCCTGTTGCCGTTCTCACTCAAAGAGCTGCAGAGTGCGGAAAAAGCTCCCGATTCGATCGACACGATGCTTTTCAAAGGTGGGTATCCGCCGCTGTACGATCAACCGGTCGTGCCGGAAAGGTGGCTGGATGCATACATCACGACATACGTGGAGCGGGATGTTCGTCAGCTGATCAACATTCGTGACCTAAGTACGTTTCAACTTTTCCTACGACTCTGCGCCGCGAACGTCGGCCAGATGCTGAATGCCTCGCGTTTGGGCGGTGATGTAGGCATTGACCAGAAGACCGTACGTGCGTGGATAGGGTTACTCGAGAGCAGCTTCATCGTATTTCGGTTGTTGCCTCACTTTCGCAACTACAGAAAGCGCCTCGTGAAGACACCGAAACTGTACTTCTACGACCCGGCTCTGGCGGCGCGATTGATGGGGATCGAATCACCTGGGCAACTCGTGACGCACCCGCAGCGCGGCGCGTTGTTTGAGAACTGGGTGATCGCTGAGCTGCTCAAGGGTAGAGGGGCTAGAGGAAAGGCAGACAACCTTTTCTTCTGGCGCAGCCATGTCGGGCACGAGATAGACGTGATTGCCGATCGAGGCGATCTACTCCTACCGATAGAGATCAAGTCTGGTTCCACCATCGCATCGGACTGGTTCGTTGGCCTTCAGAAGTGGCTCGATCTGGCCGGGTCTGAGGCGGTGAAACCAACGCTTGTGTATGGAGGGCGGGGTCAGCAATCTCGCAAAGGCATCGATGTAATCCCATGGAACGAAATCGAACACCTCGCCGACTCAGTTTGACTTCAAGCGGAGGCTCGTGCGAGTAAAGAACTCCTTCACAAAGGGTCGGCTTCTTTGGGGGCCGGCCCTCGTTAGTTGAAGCAGATCGACGACAAGACCGTTTTTGTCGTACTGGTTGTGGATGGTCGCGGG
>CAYTDU010000271.1:0-7031 GCA_964436395.1 uncultured Gemmatimonadaceae bacterium
AAATGTTTGGCGCTTGCCAGGCTTCGAGCCAGCACGATGTGACCGTCCAGAATGGAGCGAGTCGCGTCGGCAACTGGCTCGTTGAAGTCGTCGCCCTCAACCAAGACCGTGTAGAGTCCAGTGATGCTACCCCTGGCTCCGGTTCCGGCACGTTCCAGCAACCGCGGCAACTGCGCGAACACGGAGGGTGGATATCCCTTGGTGGTGGGAGGCTCACCAACTGCCAAGCCCACTTCGCGCCAAGCCATGGCCACGCGCGTTACAGAATCCATCATCAGTAGCACGTCTCTACCAGTGTCTCTGAAGTGCTCAGCTATCGCAGTCGCCACTAAAGCACCGGTCGCGCGCACTACCGCGCTTTGGTCGCTCGTGGCGGCGATCACGACTGAGCGTTTGAGACCGTCCGGGCCCAAATCACGCTCTATGAAGTGCCGTACCTCTCTACCGCGCTCTCCCAACAGTGCTATCACATTTACGTCCGCCGTGGTCTGGCGAGCAATCATCCCTATCAGAACACTCTTGCCGACACCGCTCCCCGCCATGATCCCTATACGCTGGCCTTTGCCGAGGGTGATCAGACCATCTATCGCCCGCACACCTGTGCCCAGCGGGTTTTCGATCTGGGTTCGCTCCAGCGGGCCTGGCGGAGGCGCGGTCAAAGGACGGCGTCGTGAGAACGTGTTGTCTTGAAGACCGTCGATCGGTTCTCCGAGACCGTTCAACACACGTCCAATCAACCCATCTCCCACTTTTGCATACAGGGCCCGTGCCAGCCGTACAACCAGCGCGCCGGGATGTATCCCCTGTGGATCACCTAGTGGCATCAGTAGCACACCGCGTTCGTGGAACCCTACCACCTGTGCTAGAACGCTATTGTGGTTGTCAGGTTCGATCCTGCACACTTCACCTACGGCGACTTCCAGTGAGGACACTTCTACCACTTGTCCTATGACACGCGTCACTCTCCCGTGAACAGCATACGGAGGGTGTGCCGCGATCTTCGGAAGCAGCTCGGCAACGATCTCGGGCATCTCGGTCTCAATCATTGCTCAACCGTTCGTAGAGTGCACGGAGTGCGTCGTCGGTGCGTCCGTCGACCACCCTCAACGGTGTCTCGAGCAGGAAACTGCCGCGATCGAGAGAAGCATCTTCCATCCATTGGACGTTCAATGGGCGCCCCGCGATTTCAATTTGATCGAGTTTCGTCTGTAACACTTCGAGGTCAGTCGGATTGAGCCGCACTTCGAGAGTCAAATCGTGCGGTACCAGCTCCAGAGCGCGTACGATCAAGTCGCTGACAATCGACGGATCCGCGGTCACCTCGCGTTGGATTAGCTGCCTGGCAACTGCTATCGCCAAGGCATGCAACCCGCGTTCGAGGTCGAGTCTAAAATCGGCATGTGTTTGCTCTAGGGCCTCGGTCAATCCGCTCAACGTTTCCAACGCCGGCAACATCTTCTCGTAGCCTTCCGCGATTCCCTGCTCTCGGCCCTCCGAGAAACCGCGTTCATATGCGGACTGGACTTCGTGTGGGGTCACAACGATATCCGGTTCAGCAGTCGCGACATTGGGTTCCGGTTTTTCGCAGAACTCCCGGAGATGATGCATTGCATACGAGGACCGACTTTCCTCCTTTTCGCCGGCGATCTCCGTCAGGGGGAGTGAAGTGAGATCACGGCTCTCTCGAGCCGTCCACATCGGGCTGAACTCAGGCGATGACATCATCATCCCCGCCGCGGCCCTGAATTATCACTTCACCAGCATCCTCCAAACGCCTCACGGACTCGATGATTCGAGAGTGGCATGCCTCCACCTCACGCGCTTTCACCGGCCCCAGGAATTCCATTTCTTCTTCGAGCGCTGACGCAGCCCGTTCAGACATGTTCTTCATTATGTGCTGCTTCATCTCGTCGCTAGCGACTTTGAGAGCCAGAGCGAGTTCCTTCCCCTCGACCTCCCGCAGCAGTCGCTGCATGCTTCGATCGTCCAGGAGCAGCAAGTCTTCGAACACGAACATGAGACGGCGGATCTCGTCTGCGAGCTCCCCGTTGCGCTCTGCGATCTCCTCCATCAGCTTCGACTCGATCTCTGGATTCGCCTGATTGAGGACCTTTGCGACCGCGGCAGGACCGCCGGTTAACGTCATCTCTTGTGAAAGCGACACATCGCCCTTCTGGGCCAAACACGCCTCCACCGCGTCGAGCATCTCCGGGGAGACCTGAGTCATGTTGGCCACTCGAAACAGCACATCCGCTGCCAGTTCGGACTCCATCGATCCGATAACAGTCAGGGTCTGATCCACATCGAGGTGTGCCAGAACGAGCGCGATCGTTTGTGGGTGCTCGCCGCGCAGCAGATTTGACAACACTTCCGGCGCCGCGCCCTTGAGTTGAGTGAGGCTCGTGCCTTCGAGATCGTCTTCTATTCTTTCTACAATGTTTTTGGCTTTGTTTTCACCGAACGTGTGCTGCAGGATTTGTCTTGCGTACTCAACACCTCCCCCGGCTACAGATTCCACCGACCGAGAGACTTCGCTGAACTCTCCCATCACAGTCTGTACGACTTCCGGTGGCACGGCCTGGATCGCCGCGATTTCTCTGGTCACCAGCTCTACTTCCTTCGGGGAAAGGGATTGGAGCACCTGTGCGGCCTGTTCTGCGCCCATTGCCATGCATAGAACCGCGGCCTTTCGCACGCCGCTCATCGACAGTGTTTCTTGCGCGTCTATGTCTTGCTCAGGCATCAGGTCGTCCCGCCTAACCACGCACGAACCACCTGGGCGGCCAGCTCAGGTCGTTCAGTGGCTTTGTTCAGATGACTCTGAAGTTGCACCGCCGGTGGTACTTGCTCGGTTGCAGGCAGATCCACATCTGTATCGGTCGCGGGTACCGAACCGGGTTGCGTCCCACCGCTGACTGCTGGCGGTAGCGCCGGCGTCGTTTTTAGTACGCTCCACGCAAGCGCTATGAGCGCAGCGATTGCAGCCAAGCCAAGTACCGGTCGACTGAGTCGCTGTATCATGTCGATTACGTCGAAAGACTGCTCAGGAGCGTCAATCATCCCGATCGCCGGCCCGTCACCCCCAGAGAGAGGCATGAATGGGATTGCAGTGACCGTAAGTCTATCGCCCCGGGCTGCATCGATGCCGATTGCATCGCGAACCATTGCATCGACGCTAGCCAACCGATTTGCGGTCCCGCCTTCAGCTAATTCGCCGGACTCGAGGGCATTCTCGTCGACGAGTACGGCCACGGTTAGCCGGGTAATTCCGCCTACGGCGCCTACAATTCGTTCGAGTCTGCGAGAGTTTTGGTAAGAGTTACTTATGATCTTCTGAGATCCTACCCCAGCCGCGGCTGTGCCATCGCCTGTTTCGCTTCTCTGCTCCGTCTGTACTACCTGACCGTCAGGATCGAAAGATTCAATCGTCCTGTCGACTTGCTCGAAGTTGAGCTGCGCCGACACCTGCACCCGAGCGCGACCCAGTCCAACCACCGTCGACAGGAGACGTTCCACCTTCGAAACCAGGTGTTCCTCAACGCTTTGTTGGATGTCCAACTGACGTGAAGTGAGGCCGCTGACTGAAGCATTTGCAGCCGGTACCGAGAGCACGTGACCAGCGTCGTCCAAGACGGCGACATCCTCACTGTTCAATTGCTCAACGCTATTCGCAACAATGTACGTAATGCCTCGAACTGTCTCTGGATTGAGCGAAGATCCGGGGGATAGCTGCACCACTACCGAGGCGCCGACCTGTTTGTCTTGGTTTCTGAACGAATTCGTCTTCGGTAAAACCAGATGCACCTGCGCGCGTTGGACACCTCTCAACCCGCCGATGGTTCGTGCCAGTTCTCCTTCCAAGGCCCTTTGATATGTCACCCTCTGCGTGAAATCGGTCATGCCCCACGAGGGCTGATCGAACAGCTCCAGGCCCGGCCTGCTACCCACCGAGAGACCGTCTCTGGCAAGCGTCACCCTCGCGCGCGCCAGATCCTCATCCGACACGAGCACTCCAGACCCACCGCTTGCGAGGCGGTAGCTAATGTCGGATTGGGCCAATGCTTCGGTAATGGTGCCGACCTCTCCCAATTCGAGGTCTTCATATAGGGGGACGTAGTTTGGTTGGCTTGCCCAACTGCCCACCATCCATATGCCCACGAGCGAGACAGCAGCGACGCCGAGAACAACGAAGCGCTTGGTAGCCGTCATTTTGCGGACTGCGTCGAGTGGGTTAGCAACAATCGAATCGCTCATGAATCACACACCGCTCATGCCTGCATATTCATCACCGCGCGATACGCGTCGGTGAGCTTGTTCCTGATTTCCACCAGGAATTCGAGTGAAATGGCCGCCTCCTCCGCCGCTGCCATTACTTGGTGCAACTCGACCGGCTCTCCTCTAACAAATGCTTCGATGAGATTGCGAGAATCGGTCTGAAGTTGGCTCGCGTCGTTCAAGACGCGCGTAAACACCTCGCTGAATGAAGGAGACTCCGTACCTAGTTCCAGCTGAATGCCCCGTCCCTGCTCGAGCGGGCTTACAACTGGTGGCAGTTGGGGACGAACAGGAATGGTCATCGCTTAAACCCTCACATCGAGGCGTTGGCCTTTAGGCGGTTCGAGTTGCTCAGTTCTCGCACCGCCAGGCCCGTACGTGAGCGCTCCCAGCTCTGCTTGTTGGGCAAAGAACGTCCGTTCTTCCTCCGTCAGGACGCCCCACAGAGAGTTTTCGCTCGCCACATCGCTGTTCACTGCAGCCGATGATGCCTGCCTGTTGGCATCCGTCGGTTCGACACCGGTAGATGGTGCAGCCGGCGCCGGATTCGCAGTCGGTGGAGTAGGAAGTGTCGGACCGTACACAACCATGTCAGTAGGCCTCCATGATCTCAGATCTCCAATGCCCGACGTAGCATGCTCTTCGCAGCCTGAAACGCGCTGGCGTTCGCCTCATGCATGCGTCGCGCAAGCATCAGGTCGACCAATTCTGTGTTGACATCCACGTTGGGGTATTCCACATAACCGTCTTGGTTCGCATCTGGATGTCCTGGGTCATAGACCATCTGCCCGGCACTCGGGTCTTCGACGATACGAGTAGTCAACTCACCCGAGACAGGATCACGTTCGGTCACGGCGATCTGCCGCCGATATGGTGTCCCGTCCGGAGTCCTCGTGGTTTCCGCGTTGGCAATGTTCCTGGCTATCGTTTCAAGGAAGCTCTGTTGGGTCGCCATACCGGCCGCGCTTGCGCCAAGGGGCCGCATCAGGGCCCGAATTGGCCTGGGCCATACCGGAAATCCATTGACGTTAGGCATCGCGCATCGCCGTTCTGAGCTGCGTGTACTGGATCTGCAGGAGTTTTGCTTCAGCCTCGTAACGAATCTGAGTGTCCGCGAGCGCCACCATTTCGCGCTGCAGATCGACCTCTTCGTTGGCCGCCTGAGCGGCCGCAAGCTCATTCGCGAACCCTTCCTGCGTGCTCGCCACTGACGCGTTTGCAACCCGCGAGGATATCTCCCGGTGGGTTGCGCTCGTTTCCTCCAGCGCGCCGCGCAGCATGTACGTTGTCGTGTCCGATCCAAACAGTCCCCGCAGCATTCCGACCTCCGAGATTGCGGTTCGTAACCGCGGTCCTAGGGCAATCCCCGTACCGTTTGAGATCAGCTCATTTTCCAGCCTGGCACAACCAGCATTAACTGATTGTCTTATAACGACTTAGCTGTCAACCATTAGGCTGAGTGTTGGTCGTACAAAAGGGATTTTGCGATAAAAACAGACGCCCACGAACGGAATAAAATTCCGGCCGTGGGCGGGATATCCTTGCCGCTTTGACTAGCTATCGCGGCTCTTGGATGGGCTGTTGAGCTTGTTGCGAAGGGTCCTCTCGCTGATGCCGAGCAAGCCGGCCGCCTTGCGGCGATGGCCACCGGTGGTATTCAGAGCCCGTTCGATGGCCAGGGCTTCGAGCTGACCCAAATTCAGCGGCAGCGTATCGGAAGTGACATCTGCGGTAACACCAGCCTCCTGGACTTTGTCGCCTGAATCATCCCCTGAATTGACCGCATTGCGGACACGATCGAAGTGTTCCATCCTTAGCTTGCCGCCCGACAGGATGACCGCGCGCTCCACCACGTTGGCCAACTCCCGCACATTCCCCGGCCAATCGTACTCCTGGAGAACGAGCATCGTCGCTTCGTCGACCGGTTCGGCGGGCACGTCCAGCTCTGTGGCAACACGCATCTGGAAATGTCGCACCAACAAAGGAATGTCTTCTCTTCTCTCTCTCAGCGGCGGCGTACGAATCGGTACGACGCTCAGGCGGAAAAAGAGGTCGTCTCGGAATCTGCCCGCCTTTACCTCCTCCTCCAGGTCGCAATTCGTGGTGGCAACAATTCGAATATCCACTCGGATCGGCTGGGTGCCTCCAACTCGCTCGAATTCCTGCTCTTGGATCACTCGCAGTAGCTTGGCCTGCAGGTCCAGCCGCATCTCGGAGATCTCATCCAGAAGCAGTGTACCGCGATTCGCTCGCTCAAACGCGCCCAACGATCGCGACGAGGCCCCGGTGAAAGCACCTCTTTCATGCCCAAACAGTGCGCTCTCGACCAATCCCTCAGGCATCGCGGCACAGTTGAGCGTGATAAACGGATTCTCGGCACGGGGACTCTGTTCGTGGATGGCGCGCGCGAGCAGTTCTTTGCCCGTACCGGATTCGCCTTCGAGCAGTACCGTGGCTTTCGTTGGAGCTACTTGGGCCACCATATCCAACACACCTGCCAAAGCCGAACTCTCTCCCACAATCGCCCGCCTACCCTTGAGCGAGCTTATCTCCCTTCTAAAGGAACTGTTCTCCTTGCGAAGGCGCGTCAGCTCAATCGCCTGGTTCACCGCAATGCGCAGGGTTTCTGTCTGCACCGGTTTGGTTAGATAATCGATGGCACCCACGCGCATCAGCTCTACAGCATTCTCGATGCTTCCGTACCCCGTCATGATGATGACCGGGATTTCGTGCCCCGCTTCATCGAGTTGCTTTAT
>CAYTDU010000272.1:0-7010 GCA_964436395.1 uncultured Gemmatimonadaceae bacterium
CTATGGTGGTCTTGGCTTGCTGCTGGGTGGTGTCCCGGGAGTGTTGCCTGCGGAAGTTCTAATTCTAGGTGGTGGGGTGGTCGGCACCAACGCCGCGAAGATGGCTGCCGGCCTCGGCGCGAGGGTCACGATCTTTGATCTCTCGCTAGAGCGCCTCCGCTATCTGGATGACGTGATGCCGGCAAACGTCAATCTCGTCTATTCGAACAGGCTCAACATCCTAGAATTACTGCCGCTAGCGGATCTCTTGATCGGAGCGGTACTAGTCACCGGTGCGAAGGCGCCAAACCTCGTGGAGCGCGGTGATCTCAAACTGATGAAACCGGGCTCAGTAATAGTCGACGTCTCGGTGGATCAGGGCGGTTGCATCGAGACCATTAAGCCGACCACACATGAAGAGCCGACTTATCTGGTTGATGGCGTGCTGCACTACGGTGTTGCCAATATGCCTGGCGGCGTTCCGCGCACGTCAACTCTTGCGTTGACGAACGCCACGTTCCCATACGCACGTCGCTTGGCCAAGCTGGGTTGGCAGGAAGCATGTCGCACCGACGAGAGCCTTTTCTTGGGGCTCAATGTGATAGATGGCAAGGTGGTGTATCCGGGAGTCGCAGAAGCGTTTGGCATCGAGTTGGATGACGCGAGGGCTTTCCTGTAAGTAACTAACTTGTCATAACTTAGGGCATCAGTTATGTTAGGGCGCCTCAGCTTCTTCGAGGCGCCATTTGCTTGGTTTTCCTTGACGTTTCACCCATTGCCTATGCCGATACGCTGGCCAAAACTCACACTGGGTACATTGCTTCCCGCCAACGAGATAGCGGTTGACCTCGGTACTTCGAATACGCTCGTTTACGTGCGAGGAGAGGGCATTGTCCTGAACGAGCCATCCGTTGTAGCGGTGGAGCAGGGCACTTCAAAGATCAAAGGGATTGGCCTCGAAGCGAAACGCATGCTGGGGCGAACTCCAGATGGGATCCTCGCAGTGCGTCCGCTCAAAGACGGTGTGATCGCGGACTTCGACGTGACCGAGCGGATGCTTCGATACTTCCTGGAGTCGATCATCCAGAAACACGTATTCAAGGTCAAACCCAAGGTGATCGTCTGTGTCCCAAGCGGGATTACCGAGGTCGAAAAGCGCGCAGTTCGCGATAGTGCGCACTCTGCCGGCGCGAAAGAAGTCTACATGGTGGCTGAGCCGATGGCAGCAGCGATCGGCGTTGGGCTCCCGGTGGAGACACCAACCGGCAACATGGTGATTGATGTGGGCGGTGGCACAACAGAAATCGCGGTGATCGCGCTGTCGGGCATCGTGAGCGACACGTCGATCAGGACGGGTGGTGACGAACTCGATCAAGCGATCGTGCAGTTCATGAGGAAAAACTACAACCTGTTGATCGGTGAACCGACAGCGGAACTCATCAAGATCCAAATCGGGTCTGCGGCGCCCATAAATGGTGATAAGGAGATGGAGGCGAAAGGGCGCGATCTCGTTTCCGGCATTCCCAAAGTCGTTCGGGTGCATTCCAGTGAGATTCGCGAGGCTATTCAGGAGCCAGTGCAGCAGATCGTGGATGCCGTGCGGCGCGCGCTCGAGATAACTCCACCGGAACTGGCAAGCGACATCGTCGACCGCGGCATAGTGATGGCGGGTGGCGGTTCGTTGATTGGAGGATTGGATGTGGTGCTGTCGCAGGAGACGTCGCTGCCGATTCGGGTGGATGAGGATCCCCTGACATGTGTCGTTCGCGGCACCGGTAGAATCCTCGACGACCCGGACAAGTACCGATCGGTGCTGACCACCTAGGCTGCCGTGAAGATCGCGCCGGAACGCTTCGCGTCACGCCGCGACACTCTCGCATTCATTCTCTGCGTCGCGATGTCTCTTTCTGCGCGGGTGGCTCCTCCGCAAGCGCAGGATTGGCTCTCGGACAAAATTCAGCTCGTGATGGTCCCGCTACTGTGGATCCAGGAGCAAATTGACATCACCATCGAAGCGCGCCCGCTCGTCAGGGTGTTGACCGCCCAGCGAGATTCGGCAGCTCTCGACTCGCTGCGATTATTCATACTCACAGAGGAGAACTCTCAGCTTCGTGATCTGCTGTCTCTGTCGGTGCGAATGCGTACTCGCCATGTGGCTGCGGAGGTGTTGCACCAGGCAACACCTCTTGGCGAGTATACCCTTCTCTTATCGGTAGGCAGCGAGGATGGCGTTACGGAGATGGCGCCGGTGATCGCCCCGGAGGGGCTCGTGGGTGTGATACGCAATGTCAGTTCCGAGACATCTGTGGCGGTGGTGTGGACACATCCGGATTTCAGGATAAGTGCCATGACCGCAGATGGTACTGTCTTTGGCATTGCGGAGCCGAGGGGAACTACGGGTCCTCGAACCTCCCTCATGGAAATTCGCGGCATACCGTTTCGTGAGGAGGTCCCGATCGGCTCAACTGTCTATTCGTCCGGTCGCGGAAGCCACTTGGGAGGGGCGTTCCCTCGCGGGATACCAATCGGCACAGTAAGATCTCTAGCGGAACAGAGTGTAGGTTGGTCGAAAACGTACATCGTAAATCCTGCCGTGCAGCCGGGATCCGTATCTCACGTGATCGTCTTGGTTGGTGCCGAAGACGATATTGCCGGCGCTTTCGCGCCTGAGCAGGAGTATCCGTGAGGGGCAGTCGAACTCGCTATCAGCTCGGAACTGTCCTGCTGATACTGTTGGTTTTGGATTTCGGGCTCCGACCGTTGTTCGGGCACAGCCGTATTGCCCCGGATTTTCTGCTGCTAGCTCTCCTGGTGTACTCGATCGGCACCAGGCCTGGGAATGCAGCAGTTGCCGGGCTCCTGGTGGGTTTGATCCGTGACGGTCTCAACCCCGTCACTTTCGGCGCTGGTGCGTTTGCGCACACGGCGATCGGTTACATGGCAGCCTGGAGCAAGGCTGTGTTCTTTGCCGACAATCTTTATGTCAACGCGGCGCTGTTTTTCTTTGGTGCGTGGTTGCGCGACGTGTTGACATGGTTGGTGGGAAGGCATCCACTTGGTTCTGATCTGCTTTGGCAGCTAGGATACTGGTCTCCTCTACAGGCCCTGACCACATCAATCTCTGGAGTGATTGTGCTGCTGATATTCCGGAAATGGCTGCACATACGGATCGGTGAATGACCTGGTTCCACAGGCACGCGGTTGGCCATCGTGCAGATGTTGCTCGCATCGTCGTGGTGCTGGTTTTCGGAGTGTTGTTGCTGGCGTTCTTTCGGGTACAGGTCCTATCGTCTAGCAGGTACCGGTTGGAATCCGAGGAGAATCGTCTTAGGCCTGTGCGACTAGCCGCGCCACGCGGTCTAATCACCGATCGCAAGGGCGTTGTTCTGGCGGAAAATGTGCCGGGCTACTCAATCGCCGTAACGGGGTCCTCGGTTGACGCTGTGCGAGCTACTCTGGAAGACATAGCGTCCATTGCGAATCTCGACTCCTCACGAATCGAAGCAGTAGTGAATCGCTACCGCCGCCGACATCATGAACCGGCTATTGTGCGCAGGGACGCGTCGTTCGAACTGGTCTCGGCCCTCGAAGAGAGGAGGATTGTCAGACCTGGGATCGTCATCCAGAGCGAACCAAGGCGATGGTACCCTTTCGGCGAAATAGCTGCGCACGTGGTTGGATATGTCGGGGAGATCAGCGAGGAAGAACTCGCCGATCCGGAGCTGTACCCGGGAGCCCGAAGCGGTGAAGTGGTGGGCCGGGACGGACTCGAACGGCAGTACGATGCAGTTCTCCGTGGTTCCGAAGGACTTCGCTACATCGAGGTAGATGCTCTTGGCCGCACGGTCCGTGAGGTGGCGGATGGTACAACCCTGGAACCGGGCCAGGGGGACACGATTGCCACTACGCTCGACATAGAGCTGCAACAGTTCGTTTCCCAACAGTTCCCGGCCGGATGGCAGGGGGCGGTGATAGCTGCGGACCCACGCACAGGTGGCGTCTTGGCTCTCTACTCTGCTCCGACGTTCGATCCTAATCTGTTCGTAGGCAGGATGGAGTTGGAAGACTGGAACGCACTTCTCGAAGCAGGTGGGGAACCTCTCTTCAACAGGGCTATTGAGGGGCTCTACCCCCCAGCATCTCCGTGGAAACTGGCGGTTGCGGCGAGCGCTTTGAAACGAGGATTGGTAGATCTCGATACTCGAATGGACATCCCTTGCACCGGGGGGATGCTCTACGGAAACAGGTACTTTCGCTGTTGGTACGAGGCGGGACACGGAAGAGTCACCCTGAGAGAGGCCATTGAACACTCGTGCGACGTTTATTTCTATCAGCTTGGCCTGTTGATCGGGTTGGACAATCTCTTGGAGGACGGCGTGAAGATGGGCTTCCTGGAGCCATCCGGGATAGATCTTCCCGATGAACGATCGCCTCATTTCCCAGAGTCTACCGAGTATTACGACAGGCGATACGGTCCAAGAGGATGGACCTCGGGAGTGACTCTCAATCTCTCAATAGGCCAAGGAGAGAACTCACAAAGTGTCAGCAACATGGTGCGGTTCTACTCAATGCTGGCAAACGAAGACGGATCTGCTCCCGAATTGCGTCTCGTACTCGACGGGCCCACGCGCAGGCGTCAATTGGGGTTGGACAACGAGTCCCTACAAGGGCTGAGGGAGTCTTTGGTCCAGGTAGTTGAAACAGGCACAGCGGCAGCCTCCCAGGTGGCACAATTGAGAATTGCTGGCAAGACCGGAACTGCACAAAATGCACATGGCCGCGATCATGGTTGGTTTGTGGGTTTTGCACCGGCAGAGAACCCGGAGATCGTCGTGGCAGCAATCCTCGAGCACGCGGAACACGGCTCCACTGTTGCTCCGTTCGTGAACAGGATAATTGCCAGATTTATCCTGGGTGAAGACGCGCCACTTCCACGGTTTGTAATGCCTGCTGACTCGGTCCCCCGGCCGCGAGCGCTGATGCCCGAACCGGCGACTCCCGAGCGTCGTCAATAGGAGTCGGAAAGAAGTGCGGCGCCTCGACAAGACCCTGTTGACCATCACTCTGCTCCTCGTTTCTTTGGGGCTCGTAACTTTGTTTTCGGCTGGACAGACTGACGTGACAACGGCAGTAGCCGATGTCTGGAAGCGTCAGGCGATCTGGCTGGGTCTGGGGCTCGTAGCCGGGGCAGTGGCCTTTCGGATATCTCCCAGACTGCTGGAATGGGGTTCGCCGTATTTCTACGGCGGTGCGATGGCCTTGTTGGCGGTCACCCTACTGGTGGGGGTCGGAGCCGGTACTGCCGCCGGCACCAAATCTTGGATATCGGTGGCTGGAGTGAGACTTGGGCAACCTGCGGAACTGGCGAAAATCGCCACGATCCTCATGTTGGCCAAGTTGTTGGGAGAGAGGAGATATGCCCCGGCATCGATCCTCGAGGCGATTCCACTGTGTATTGTCGCGGCCGTGCCATTCATTCTCGTAGGGTTGCAGCCCGATCTTGGCAGCGCGATTGTATTTCTGAGTACTCTATTTCTCATGCTGTACTGGGGAGGAATCCAACCTTCACGTTTGCTGCTTCTCGCCTCCCCCCTATTCAGTCTGGTGTTGGCGTTTTCGACAGTTTCTTGGGGCATATGGATCGTCTTCCTAACCGTGTTCATGATTTGGGTACGACCTTATGTACTCGAGGGTGTCGGGGTGTGGTTGGTCAATGCGGTAATGGGAATCGGAGCGTTGGGATTGTGGCAACAGCTTCAACCGTATCAGCAGAACAGACTGCTTTCATTCTTGAATCCCGAAATCGACCCGCGAGCAACAGGCTGGCACATAATTCAATCGAAGATTGCTATTGGCTCGGGTGGGCTGATCGGGGAGGGCTTCACCGCGGGTCCCCAGAAGCGTCTAGCCTTCTTGCCTGCTCAGCACACCGACTTCGTGTATTCGGTGGTTGGTGAGGAGGCTGGTTTTTTTGGGGTCACATTGACGTTGGGCCTGTTTGCGGTATTGATCCTTGTGTTGGTGAGAATAGCACGCAAGACGTCCGATCCATTTTCGAGTTTGGTCGCATTTGGGATCGCGGGTTTGATAGCAACACATGTACTCGTGAACGTCGGCATGACCATTGGAATCATGCCGATAACCGGCATACCTCTACCATTCTTCTCGTACGGAGGGTCATTCCTTGTCTCCTGCATGACTTTGGTTGGACTCGCTCTCCGAATCGAGTGGGAATCTCGCGGCACTGGCTACGCGAGTTCATGAAATTGGTTGCCAGAATTCGTTTCATACTTTGAGCACTCGACGCTCATTCATGGGGGAGGGGTGGCGCGCTGGTCCTGCCTCAGCGAAATTGCTGACTTGCTCGGCGTCAGGCTGAACCCTGACCCGCAAGTGATGCGCCCTAGATAGGAACGTTCATGGCTTGGTTTCGAAAGGAACGCAAGCGACGCAAATCCGTAAGAGAGCCCTCGGACATTCCGCCGGATGCCTGGGAGAAATGTGGAGAATGCGGATTCGTCGACTTGGCTGATAAGTTCGAAAGCACGTTGCAAGTGTGCCCCGAATGTGGTTCTCATCGTCGCATTGGTGCGCACCAGTACATAGAGATCTTGACGGACCCCGACAGCTTCGTCGAACTGTACGGTAATCTTCGTTCGATCGACGCTTTGGAGTTTGAAGGTTACGCCGACAAGATAAAGAAGGCTGAGAAACGAGTAACGCACGACGCCATACTCACAGGCCATGCGAAGATCACGAAGATGAACGTCAACATTGGCGTTATGGAGTTTTTATGCATGGGTGGGTCGATGGGCTCAGTCGTTGGTGAGAAAACCACTCGATTGGCTCTGCGCTCTCTGGAAAAGAAAGCACCCTTGGTGATAGTCTCGGCTTCAGGGGGCGCACGGATGCAGGAGGGCGTTCTCAGTCTCATGCAGATGGCGAAGACGTCGGCTGCAATCTCGCGTCTCAGAGAGGAAGGGATCCCGTTCATCTCCATCCTCACCAACCCAACTACAGGCGGAGTAACC
>CAYTDU010000273.1:0-7005 GCA_964436395.1 uncultured Gemmatimonadaceae bacterium
CCGCAGCAAGACATCTATGTGACTGCCGTTGAAGGCATCGGAGGCATGGAGGTGGGGCGGTTCGCCTTCCAGTTCTCTCGTGCGGAAACGCAGGTCTCCGAGCAAATCAGCTCCGAATCGAGACAACGTGCAACCGAATATCTCGCGGAGACGAGAGACCGAATCGAAAGCTCCGACAATGGGGTTACGCATTCTGAGTCTGAATGTGACTTCTGCGGATACAAGACTGTTGGGTTGTGCAGCGGAGGACCGAGCAAAGCCTGAGGCCCTCCGCCGTCTCAAACTCGGGGGTGATCAGCGAATCGGGACCGATATCGAGAATTGGTGGGTCATCACCGTGACATCGTCCAACGTAAGTGGACCGCTCGGCGCGAGAAGTATGTCGTTTCCACCGGCATCGGCGAATGCCACTTCCGGACCTCCACGCCAGCCACTGTTCCAGCCGACACCTGGTCGTCCCGTGCCAGTCGTCACCCGCCCTGCGTAGCGCAACTCCAAATCACCCAGACTCACCCTCGCACCCCAGCTCGGCACCCACTCCATCCATTGTTCGTCTTCCCTGCGAGTGTCTTCCTCAATATGATCCCACTGATCGAGGTGATAGTCGTATGCCTTGAGGCCAAGGCCGAACTGGAAAGCCGCCCGCCCAACCATCCGTGTAATCCCGACGTTCACGAAAGCGTTGGAGAAGCTGAACGCGTTTTCCACCGTCTTCTCGCCGACACCGATCGTGTCTCCACTCACCGTTTCGACCGGATCCGCGGCCTCTGCCCAGGTGTCGCTGCTGCCCGGTTCGTACACAATGTCGATTCCAAAGGTTGTCGGACCGATGACCTTGGCTATGCCGACACCGAGGTCGAACGCGGTGCTGTTCCCTGGATCTCTCGGTATGTTCATGATCTCGTAATTCGGGATCTTGGGATGTGACTTCCAATTGCCCGTCAGCGTTCCACCGATACGCCACCCACGAGTGCCAATGGGTTGCACATATGCAAGATGCACACCCCATGTGTCGGTGACGTCCAGGTTTTCTTCCTCCCGTATCTCGAAATCCTGCTGCCAGGTGACAGTGTCGACAGGAAGCCAATCCACGTACGTAACGTCGTGCTGCATGTGAAAGCGTCGATACAACAAGAGACCCTCCAACGTTCTACCTCCTTCGAATTCTTTCACCGCCCCGACTCGGACGTCCTTGAGATCTCCGCTCTGTTCGATTGCCGCACTGTTTGCATAGAGGTGCTCGACACCGTCAATCGCGTTGAAGTCCGCGAGAAACGTGCTGGCACCCACTGCGATATCTCCCGGCAACACGGTGCCGAAGGTGAAAAAGCCATACTTATTGGTAGCCGACTGAGACCGGAGTGTTTTCGGCGGTAGCACGTCGGGCACACCCCACCACCTTCGGAACCAATCCCCCTGTTTCACTTGCTGGAGGGATACCATGCCTCCGCCGAACACGCGCTGGGATTTGAACAGTGCTCCAACCGGCAGGGCCCCCGCACTCCCCGCCTCATCGCTCACGGAGTAGTAAGTGGGTGAGGCGAAGACATGAGCCTCCCGTATGCGAAACCCCTTCGCGGGGTTCGAGAACGGGTCTGCCACGGAATCGTCGATTGCGATGTTCACTGAGCCCATTCCGAGGTTGTTTGACGGAAACAAGATGAACTGGTCGCCCGTCGCAACCGGAACTGTCTTGAGCGATATCAGTTGGGCCTTGATTGGTTCGGCAATCAGGAGAGACAGAACAACTACTCCCGCCAGCTGGACGAAAGGAGAATGTCCTAAATACATGACTACCTCCAAGAGGAGTTTCCGGCAGGCGACCGAGCCGGCAACGTCACGGAGAAGGTGAAGTCCTCGCCAGCACTGACCTCGATATCGTAGACAAACAGCGTCTGTAAAGACTCCGAAGCCGCCGCATCGATCTGGATTGTGTACGTAGCTGGATGAAGGAAACCGACTTTGTAATAGCCGGTTGAGTCGGTTCTCCCAGTGACCTTGTGCGACAAATCGCCAGGCTCAGCCTGCGATCCGTCGCGCAGTACAGATATCTCTGCCCACTCGACCGGTTCCGCATTTCCGTCGCCGTCGAGGTCACTGAGCACGGTACCGCTGATCGAGCCGGTCTTTGCGCCATCGACGGCCCTGACCACCGGAGTGAAGTAGAAGTCATATCCGGGATCACCGAGGCCGAATGCGAAACTCTGCCCGATGTCAAAGTCGATCACGATCGAAGTTCCACTGTCGGGAATCACGATCGGGGCGGGTAGATGCGCGAAGATTGATTGATTTCCACTCCCGGTCCACAACACATCCGCCTCTGACCCGTCTCGGAAAGTCACACTCGAAGAATCCGTGTTTATCGTCACCCGCAAAGCCCGATACACATCGGCTGAGATCACCTGTTCGCCGACCAACGCCAGAGTGCTTTGTTGTAGCCGCATCAAGTCGACGCGCTGCGAGGGTGTCGCAATGCGAGTCCAAGTCTCCCATCCGACTGAGGTGTCAGCTTCTGTGGACGCCGAGATCTCGACAACGTAGACTTCCACTGTGCCAACCGTCTCGATCGGGAATGGAGCGTCGGTCAGGAACACTCGCGTTGGGCCCTGAACACTTAGGGAGTTGAAGAGATTGTCTTCGTAACATCCCGATACAATTCCGGATATTGCGCACAGCACCAACAAACTCGGCAAGAGGCGCCTCACACCTACTCCTTTTACGAATGAGGTTGATTGAAGTCACCATGAATACCCGCTACTCCCTCGCTACGTCACACACCACCCCGGTCTTGCCGGGCATGTGACCCGACGGGTTCGCCGTGGGTATTGAAGGTGTGACGGGGGATAGTGATGCAGCGCTGGTCGGGCGCGTGTTGGCCGGGAACACGGGCGCATATGCGGGCCTGGTGGCCCGATACCGGGATCGGTTGGGGCGGTACGCGATGCGGATGCTGGGGAATAACGCAGATGCGGAAGACGCGTTGCAGGAGACCTTCGTGCGAGGTTACAGATCGCTCGCGCGGTGCACCGACGCCGATAGATTCGGCGCCTGGTTGTTCGGGATTCTCGTCAACAGGTGCCGTACCATTGGCGGTCAGCGAGCCAAGCGCCAGGCGAAGGTGTCCGAGAATGAGCCCGCACTCGCTCGCGCATCGGTGGCGCATTCGGAGGCCAATGACGCGTTGCGGGAAGAGATCGAGTGGGCCGTAGCACAGCTCTCGCAGACGCATCGCGAGGCCTTCTTGATGAAATACGTTGAAGACTTAAGCTACGAAGAGATGATGGAATTAACGGGAGTCAAGCTGTCGGCTCTCAAGATGCGAGTTGCACGGGCGCGTGAGGAGCTGCGCAGGTTGCTCTCAGAGGAAAATCGTGACTGACGACACCAGCAAACTCGACAGAGCCATCGGGCTGCTAAGGGAGCCGGTTAGTATCGATCCATCTCTGGACAGGCGTATCATGGATGAGATCGAGTCGCTTCCGTCGCCGGGCGGATGGAAGAAGCGCGTCTGGGCTGTGTACGATTGGCTCATGCGCGGGCGTCCGGTGCGTGTCAGTCCGCTTGGGGGACTCGCGGTTGCTGCAAGCGTCGCTGCCATCGTCGTGTTGGGTCGGACCGAACCGAGTTCGCTGGACGGGACGGCACCGCTGACTACCGCGCTTCAAGGTTCAGCCGTGCAGTTCGTTATCGTGGCGCCGACCGCCACTGAGGTATCGTTGGTAGGTGACTTCAACGACTGGAATCCGACAGCCACACCGATGCAGTTGGTGGCAGAGAATCGGGTCTGGTCGGTAACCATTCCATTGAACGCAGGCAGGTATCGATACGCATTCTTGGTGGATGGTAATACATGGCTCAGCGATCCAACCGCACCGCCAGTTGGAGATGACGAGTTTGGTCGGCCGGGGTCGGTCGTTACAATTGGAGAGACATGAGGAAATCGACAATCTGGCAGATCTTGGCCTTGGGCATTGTCGCCGGATTATGCGGAACAATTGTTCCGGCTTCTGCTCAGGAGCCCAGACTTCAAGACCGTGTACCCGAAGCCGTGCGCAGCGAGATCGACGCGGTCCTGGATTCGGCACGAGCACAGGGGATTCCCGCTGAGCCGCTCGTAGATCGCGCGCTGGAGGGTGCGAGCAAGGGAGCGAGCGGCGACTTGATCCTCAGGGCAGTCCGACGCCTCGCAAACGAGTTGCTAGCGGCGCGCGACGCTCTCGGCTCCGAGTCGACAGACCCCGAAATCGTGGCGGGCGCGAGCGCGCTTCGCGCCGGCGCGGAACCGGAAGACCTGCAGAGTCTCCGTTCGCTGCGCGCAGATCAACCGCTGACGATAGCGGCTGCGGTACTGGCCGACTTGGTGGCTGTTGGAGTGCCGGCAGACACAGCCGCAGCGGCAGTCATCGCGCTCGCTGTTGGCGCTGATGACGTGGAGTACATCGCCTTCCGCCGAAACGTCGAACGAGACATAACGTTGGGTGCATCACCAGTAGCAGCCCTCGGTGTCCGGCTCAATGCGGCGGCCGAAGCACTGGATTACGCTGCACCGAGATCTGCCTCCACCACTCGTCGTCCTCGGAAACCTTAGGTGTACCTCGGATTGTGAGGCGCCAGTGTCCGTTTGTCGCCGCGGCGACGACGGCCGTGATTTTCGGCGCTGCGCACTCGCTCGAGGCACAAGCGAACGGCAGCGTTGATTTTGGTGGGTCCTGGATCGACTACGAGGGATTCCTCGGGTCGGGCGCGATGTTCGTTTCCCCTACACTTCGTTTCGACACACCCAATACTTCCCTGGGAGCGAGCGGCAACTACGTCGTCTTCGAGAGCGGTCGGCACATCGTGCAGGGATTGGCTGCCGGTGCGTGGCGCGTGGATCTTCAGAATCGCTTGCACGGCGAGGTCTCGGGTTCAGCTGGGTTGAATGTGTACGACGACAATCCTGGCTACGGACACTTGCTGGGTCGTGGTCGATTGCACATCACCGGGAAGCTGAGTGGGGCGTGGGTCGGAGGCGCCACGGGTCAATCGTACGAGGGATCTGCGTCATCAACTCCTTATGAGGTCGAGATCGGCGCGTGGACAGTTGTTGAAAATGTCGCGTTGAGTGGTGTTGCCACCCAAACTTGGAACGCCGGCGTGGAATACCTCGATGTGGTTGGCACACTGCGCTGGCGCGACGAGCATATCGAAATAAACGGGTCACTTGGCCTGCGCACCGCTAGTGATGGGGGCGGAGAAGGCGTATACGGAGAACTGCGAACGCGCATTCCAATCTGGCAAAGCTTCTCTGCCCTCATTTCCGGAGGCCGTTACCCTTCCGATCATGTCCGTGGCGCAATCTCGGCCAACTATGTGAATGTTGGACTCCGACTGGATGCATTCAGGTCGGCGCCACCAGCTACACCTGTGCCAGTTCGGGCGCTCTTTCGGGAACTCGAACGTCCGGGTGCACCCGATCCGGGCGAAGCGCGCCTCACCGTGCCGACTTCACTCAACGACCTACACACCATTCGCGTTGAAGCGCCAGGAGCCCAAGAAGTCGAGATAACCGCCGATTTTACGGACTGGCAGCCTATGACGTTGCGGCGAAATAGCAGCGGCGATTGGGAGATCACCCTGCGTATCACGCCTGGTGTTCACCGCGTGAACGTGCGCTTGAACGGAGGAAGCTGGATCGTGCCGCGCGGGCTTCGAGTGGAAGTGGGTGATTTCGGGGGGGGCGTGGGGATCTTGGTGGTGAGATAAGGCGGACGGGCGGACCGATCATGTTCACAATCCCAGTAAAATGCAACTCTTCACCCAATTTGACCGGCAATGATTGAGCGCTACGGTTGTGACCGGTACGTCACCTCGTGGGTATGAGGGATAGAACACATTCGCACCAATTCTGACTGAGGTGGCGTTCTGTGAGTGTATGGCGGTTGGGTCTGTTTATGCTCGTACCGTTGGGGGCGTGCGGAAATCCTCCGACTGAATCCGTGGATGACATCGAGCAGACTTACCTATTCGAGGTCGAGCACGTCAACTTCGCGTGGGGGCTAACTTGGCGTGGGCTAGTGATCGACCGCGACGGAAACATCAACGCCTACGATCACGGGCACGAAGTCTGGGATTTAGCCGCTAACGACTTCTACACTGAGGCTGAGCTAGAAGACAAATACGAACACGGCGCGCGGTACGTAGCTCGCATTGATGAAGCAACCGTCGTGCAGCAATACAACAAGCTACTCGGCATCGCGGAGCAGCTCTCGGCGCCACAATACCCCTGTGCGGACGCAGGCGCATTCACATACAGAGCGTTCGTCTACGAATCGACTACTAGGCGCTATCGTCCGATCTTACTTCGCCAGGAAGGCGATGTCGCGCTGGAAAACACTGCAGGTGAGGCCGAGGCACTTGCCGGGTGGTTGCGGAATCTGGTGTCTGCACTGGACGACGCCGGGATTGAACCTTTCGATGAGGGATTTTGTACCCCTTAGCTGCGCTTCCACACTCAGTTCGGCAATTCCCTCGCAACGCTGATGGCCTTTCGCAAGCGAGTACAGCTCCAGAGTTCTCCCAGATTGGCTACAAGCTCGTAAAACGCAACCATGCAACGACTTACAGCAATCAGAACGGAACCTACAAGACTTATGGATACAGCCTATCCGGTTGGGGAAAGATCGTCTTCGTAGCCGTCGAGAAATACGTGAGCGTGAATCACAGAGCCAACTGGGTGCCGACTCCATTTGCCTTTGCTTTGCGGTAAATCAGAATTGCAGTCGCCATGTCGTCCAGGGCCAGGCCGAGGTTCATACTCATCGTGCGTTCACTGTCATTCTCCCGGCCAGGCTTCTTACCAGCTACAATCTCGCCCAAATCGGCGTACGGCGTAGGAGTGTCTTGGAAATACCCCACGCCACGATAGTAATCCATCTGACTCAGGTCGTCTGTCGCCAGCTTGTTCACCTGCCTGAGCGCCTCCCCATGCCAGTATGAGTCAAAATCCACCGGACTCGCAAAGGA
>CAYTDU010000274.1:0-6973 GCA_964436395.1 uncultured Gemmatimonadaceae bacterium
CATCTTTGAATCCACATATTCAGTTGTCATCGCCGCGAAATATGAGTTCCGGTTGGAGATTGGGGCAGTGGGTCAAAGATTGGCCGCGGATAAACGCGGCCGAACGCGGATATGCTCATCGCAGTCATCCGCGTTATTCCGTGTACATCAGCGGCAAAAAAACGAAATCACACCATCCTAGAACGGATTCGTCGCGAACACGGAAAACTCAGGCACGAACCCGCGATTGTCGACCTTCAACGCTCCAATGATTGCGTCAGCGATTTCCTGAGATCGCAGTTTCTTCTCTGAGTGCTGCTGATTCCGACCTACCTTTGCTGCGAAGTCAGTCAAAACTTCGCTCGGATTCACCAGCATCACTCTGACGTTGTGCCGCCGCAGCTCGTCGCGCCAGCATTCAGTCATTCCTCTAAGCGCGAACTTGGACGAGCTGTAGGCCGTGCTTCCTTGTCCACCCTTGAGACCCGAGGTAGAAGAGATGTTGATAAGTTCTCCGCTACTCTGCTTGACGAATTGCCGCGCAGCTTCCCTTGCCATCAGGAAAGCACCGAATACGTTGGTGCGATAAACGCCCTTGATATCGTCCAGATCCATCTCCACCAACGGTTTGAATACTCCGTATCCAGCATTGTTGATGAGTATGTCTAGACGTCCATGTTTCTCGATCACAGACTCCACAATGCCAACTGAGTGAGTTTCATTGCCGACATCTCCGGCTAGCGCCTCTACGCCGAGTTGATCTGCGGTGGCATGCAATACGTCTTCTCGCCTGCCAGTGATCGTGACCACCGCTCCCTCATCCTTCAGAGCTTTGGCAATCGCCTTCCCAATCCCTTCACTGCCTCCCGTTATCAGTGCTACTGCGCCGTTGAGTTCCATGACACCTCCAACACTTGAGGTCCTACCGACCAAGACGGACACCAGAACGGAGCCGAGATGACGCCGGCTCTGAACTTTAACAGAGTTCAGAGCCTGAGCGCAGCCATGGGGATTTCATGCTGCCATATAGCTTTTTCAGCATCATAGCCGCTACATGTAGTCAGCCTTGTGCTCCACTATGTGCCGAACGCAGCGCAACAGCTCATCTACTTCGTGCGGCATGTTGTAGAAGTGGGTCGATGCCCGACAGCCGGTACAGTCTCCCCTACTCGACGTACGAATGTGAATTCTGCCCAGGTCCATTATACCCTGTCGTACGTTGTCCATAGGCACGTCTTCGACGTGGAAGTGAGTCAGCCCGGCACCCATTCGGGGATCCATTGGTGTCTGGAGTCTCACTCCCGGGATATCGTTCAAGCCCTCCTTCAATCGAGTTGCGAGTTCCTGTACGCGGGCTTCGATGTTTGCCTTCCCAATCGTATTCTGAAACTCCACCGCTGTTTTCATACCGAGCGCCGTGGGGATGTGCCTCTGACCACAATGTTCGTAACGGCTCGCATCCTCGTACATGACCCATTGCCCGTCCCGTTCGGACCCATCCGCGCCCATGAGTGGGTGAATCTGATCCTGCACGTCCTGCTTCACGTACACCAACCCGGTGCCAGTACCGGCGAGCAACCACTTCTGTCCCGCTGCCGCATAGTGATCGCAACCTATGTCGTGGCAATTCACGTCGATCATGCCTGGCGGATGTGCACCATCAACAGAGATCAACAGCCCCCTCCTATGCGCCATCTCCGAAAGCTCCTTCACGGGCGTGAGGAGACCGGTGATGTAGGTGATATGACTCACCACGAGTACGCGAGTCTTCGGAGTGATTGCGTTTTCATACAACTCCACGACTTGATCAACGCTCTCCGGTACAACCGGGATTGAGACATAGTTGATCTTGACGCCCACGTTCCGCTCGAGCGCTTTGTAAGCGCCGTAGCCGCCGGGATGCTCGTGGGTGTTCATCAAGACTTCATCACCCTCTCTGAAGTCGAGCCCATTCGCGAACACGTTCATTCCCTCTGTCGTACTGCGCACGTAGGCTACTTCCCCGGGAGCTGCGCCGAAAAACGGAGCCAACACATTCTTATTCTCACGCAATTCGCCACTTCTGTAGTTGTCACGTGGGTCCGCGGCGAGCTCACGCATAATCTTGTAATGCTCGTCCACTACTATTCTTGGAGGCGGCCCAAACGTCCCGTTTTGCAGGAACGACATACTGTCGTCGATGTTGAATTGCTTACGGATTCTCCACCAGTACTCCTCGTCCACCGTCTGAGGCGGCCGCAAGGTATCCAGAGGCGGAGCAGAGCTATGGGTCTCTGCGTGAGCCGCCCGAGGCAGCGAAGCTGCTGCAACACCACCGACTGCAGCGGATATTGAACCACCCAGGAAGCGGCGGCGGGAAAGACGGGAGTTCAGGTTACTCATACATCCCCCTGTAAAGATGATTCCCCCGGCAGTCCACTGCAGCCAGCGACGCATGAGGGAATGATTGATTGGGAAAACGTCTCTTCTCGTTTGAAGCGTGAGAGACGGGAATGAGGTAGTTGCCACTGCGGTGTGTGAGGAAACGCTGGTAGTCAGTGGCACGGTACATGGTACCGGAGAATATCGGTCCGTGTACCTCGGGTATCAAGCAGTAACTGTGAACTGGCTACCCTAGAGCAGCATGAAGAATCACTACTCCAACCGCAGCGTCTCAATCGGATCGGTTCGGGCCGCGATGCGTGATTGACCGCTGCTTGATCAATTTTCGCGCGGCATATCTGAGATCATGCCACACACCCAGAGCCCTTGCCAGCCGGAGACTCGCCAGCTGGAGGGCCTTCAAGATCAACACGTCGAGAGTGCCCTGAAGCGGCTTTGCTTATTGATCGTCCATTGCGACCCCTTAGCTGATTACCCCTGACGTGATGATAGGTATGCCATATATATATCGCGAGGATGTCAATGATGGGGTGGGGAGCTGGGAGCTGGGAGCAGGGAGCGGGCAGTCGTTAGATCGGAGTCGAGAATCGCACATCTTACAAGTCGCAACGGGTAACGATGTAGCCACCTATCCCGGAACTCAGTGCTCCCTGCTCCCCTACCTCACGAACCACCTCTCGAACCAACTGTCGAACACCATCGCGGTGAATCCATCTCCAGTGCAGTTCGTGGCGGTTCGGAACATGTCGGGCAAACCACCAGAAAGTGCGACCCACGTAGCAACGAAGTCTGCGTGTGTTTGACCTGTCAGTCCCACCATGGAGGCAAACAGTGTCGCGCTCCAGAGAGCCGTGCCTATGCCTGCCGGCAGACCAGGGGCCGCAACTGTGAATAGCACCAAAGCTGGCCAGGCAACGAGCAAAATGGTCCAGCTGATATCGATACCGAACACGAAGGTCAGCACGAAAGGCGCATACGCCATATACATCAGCGTGCTTGCATCGAGATTCACGACGGCACCAATGGGCAAGACAAAGTCAGCAACCTCATCGCGTACGCCGTACCTCTTTGCGTTCATAAGGTTCACAGGAAGAGTCGCGAGGGATGAGCATGTGCTGGCTGCGAACACCGCGGTGGGTACGTAGTACTCGGTGAGAACCCGGGTAATCCGACGGCGAGCAATGTGACGCACTATCACGAAGACGTAGAACAACCACCAAATGAGACACATCCCGGCTGTGTACGCAGTCATCGTAGCGTAGTGACCCATACCGAGTCTCGCCCCGAATCGAACACCTATCGAAATCCCAAATAGCAAGACGAGCGGGATCATTGCATAACCTATTCCACCGCCCATGTCAGCAATTCCCCGCTCCACCTTCTGCAGTACGGCATATAGGGCTCCGAATCGAACTGCAGCCGCACCCACTAGGACTGCGGCCACGATGGCAACGAGCGGCAGAGAGGCACCCGGCTGCTCGCTGAATGCCCTGAACATATGAACGGCTTCACTCCACGCACCCTTGCCCTCGGCCACAATGGGAATCCTGAAGATCAGTGACGAAACGAGCAGGCCGAACAGTCCGGCAGCGGCAGAACTGAGGAGATACCAGAGTATGACAGATCCTGCAAAGCGACCAGCCAGACCTCGCCGCACTAAGGTCGCGATGGCGGGGCTCAGGGCAACGACTATGAGGATCGGCACGAGCGCGACGATGACGCGGATGAGAAGGGTCGTACCCCGAGCAACGGGGCTCAGCGCATCTGTGAACAAACCACCGAGAGCTATGCCAAAAACCAGAGCTGCAAACGTGAAGGTGTATGCGGGGACCTTGCGGAAATGAAGCATGCCAAAGACTAGGGTTCCAGCACGCTCCATGCAACGCTGGGGTAAGTCGGTTGAATGTGCAACCGCGAATGTCCAATTTCCAATATCCACGTGGTTCGGTCCGGAAAATTTGGACATTGGATATTCCGCGGTGGATATTCGACATTCATTTTCCCACTGGGCAAGGGAGTCAGATGACGATCAGCAAACACAAACTCGGCGCGCACAGACTAGTTACCGTAAACGGCCGTGTGCAGCCCGATGAAAGCGTCGTGGTCGTGACGGACGAAAAGCTCATACGGTTTGCCGATCTCATCTCCAACGCAGCAGAGGACGTCGGCGCGAGCGTCGTCACCTGTATCATCCAACAGCGAACGCAGGACGGTCAGGAACCACCAGCCCCTGTGGCGGCAGCGATGGCAGAGGCAAACGTGATCTTCTCGCCCGTGTCGGTGTCGATCACGCACACGCGCGCAGTCCGCGCTGCCCTGGACCGCGGTGCTCGCGCAATTCTGATGACCGCATATACAGACGAAATTATCACATCGGATGCGCTGCTCGAAACCGACTTCGAGGCTCAGGCAGATGTTTGCAGGCGACTTGGTGCGGCGCTGACGAATGGTGAGATGTTGCGGCTCACATCTCCGCGAGGAACAGAATTACAGTTTTCTATCGTGCACAGGCGTGTGAACGTTCTGACCAACATCCCGGAACCAGGGGAACTCGCTCCCGTCCCCGACATCGAGGTGAATGTCGTTCCGCTTGACGGCTCCGCCAACGGAACACTCATCGCGGATGCGAGCGTGCCATACCTCGGCATCGGGTTGCTCGAAGAACCCATTACGTGCAAAGTGGAGAACGGCTTCATCACCGATATGCATGGCGGCCATCAAGCATCGGTACTGAGGAACGCTCTCGAGACACACAACGACAACAACTGCTTCAATGTCGCCGAACTCGGCATAGGGCTCAATCCAAACGCCAAGTTGACCGGGCGCATGTTGGACGACGAAGGAGTGCTTGGGACTATTCACATCGGGATCGGCACGAGTCACACATTGGGTGGTTCGGTCGTTGCTCCGACGCACTATGATTTGCTGATGTGGGAACCAACGATAGAGATCGACGGTCGGGTAGTGCAAAGAGGCACTGAGGTGCTGGTCTAATGGAACACGGAGCGAAGATCCTCATCGAAACTTGCGCTGGCGTCCGAAACGGTGAAGATGTGGTGATCGTGACAGACGCCGAGCGTATCAGGATCGCTGGTGTGGTTGCCAAGGCAGCCATCGCAGTAGGAGGCAATGCATCAATTGTGATATCTCCACCTCGTTCCATCGACAACGAAGAGCCTGCGCCGCCGGTTGCTGCGGCCATGAACCGCGCAGATGTGATCTTCTTGCCAGTAACTCATGCATTGTCCCATACCGCGGCTGTACGGTCGGCAATAGGTGGGGGTGCAAGAGTGGTCTCGATGTCTGCCTTTACCGAACGTATGATGGTGGAGGGGGGATTGTTCGCTGATTTTCCGACGCGGCGTCCGATCTGCCAGGCAATGGCTCAGCATCTTTCTGCCACTTCTCATGTACGAGTCACAAACCCGGCTGGCACCGACCTCTCTTTCAGTCTCGACGGAAGGTCCGGCAACAGTCATGCCTGTATTGTTGATGGACCTGGCTTTACGGCAGTCCCGAACATAGAAGCCAACACGTCACCCGTGGAAGGGACCACCGAGGGCGTGTTGGTCGTCGATGGGAGTATTCCGTACTACGGGATCGGAGTGATTACCGAACCGGTGCGTTTCGAGATATCCGGCGGTTTCGTTCGATCGATCGTAGGTGGCGATCAGGCAGAATTCCTGCGCGAACTGTTGGCGCGACAAGATGACAAATGGGTGTACAACATCGCGCAATTTGCGATCGGCCTCAATCCGGAGTGCCGCGAGTTTACTGGAGAGATGCTCAACGACGAGGGTGTGAATGGAACGGTTCACATTGGGATCGGGACTTCTTCCAACCTCGGAGGGGTGGTTCAGGCAAAGACCCATTTTGATGCGATAATCAGAGATCCAACGGTGTGGTTTGACTCCGAGTTAGTCATTCGCGACGGGAGCTTCATCTCTAACACCTAGTTGCGTTCACCTCTTCCTAGCGTGTGTCTCTAGCCCTACCTCCTTCAGGTCCGTATCTTAACAAAACCGGACCATCCAACCTGCCATGACCGCACCCCTTGATCGCCTTCAGGCCGCCATTGGCGCCGATCTCACCATCGAGAGCGAACTCGGCTCGGGCGCCATGGGCACCGTCTATCGCGTTCACGACAGAAGGCGCGGTGAGACGATCGCTCTCAAAACTCTGCACCGCGTCGACGCTTCGGCGATCTTCCGGTTCAAACAGGAGTTCCGTGCGCTGGCCGACGTTGCACACGAGAACCTCGTACAGCTCTACGAACTCGTTGCACACGACGACGTTTGGTTCTTCACAATGGAATTTGTCGACGGTATGAGCTTCATCGACTACGTGCGACCCGGTTGTGGTACTGCGTCTGATGATGAAGTCACAGAGATCGATCCCGTCGAAGAGTCGGCACAGCCACTGAGTCAGCTAAGCGTTCCGGAGGGAACTTCCAATGGAGTGCTCGATGCAACACGGTTGAGACAGGCGTTGCATCAGTTGCTGCAGGGCGTTACCGCCCTACACCGAGCAGGCAAGATCCACCGCGATTTGAAACCCTCGAATGTGCTCGTCACCGCATCAGGACACGTCAAGATCCTGGACTTCGGGATAA
>CAYTDU010000275.1:0-6950 GCA_964436395.1 uncultured Gemmatimonadaceae bacterium
ACCGACCATGGCCTTTCAATATCTTGTCAGTCAGGGTAAAATCCCCGCTGTAGAAATGTGCTACCTAACTGACTGCGCCTGCCTCGATCCGAGTGACTTTTGTGGGCGCAGGTTTGCCGTGCATTCATAAATTAGACCAGACACACTCCCACACTCGGGAGAGAGGCTCATGGGAGAACCAAACCTATTAATGATCTGTGTAGCAGCATTTTGCTCCGTATTCGTGCTGCTAGCGTTCTTGGCGTTGGTGATGAAGATCCTCATCAACGTCTTCCCCGAGAAAGTCAAGGAAGAGCTTGATGCAGCCATGATGGCAGCCGTCAGCGCATCCCTGTCTGCCCTATATCCAGAAACCAAGATCACGAAAGTAGAGCAAGTGAGATGATCTTCGCAAAGACAGCAAAGACGATCAGAGTGCAGGTTATGGCATTCCGCGACGGATTGCAGAGTTCGTTCGGCGGCAAAGTTCGGCTGAACGACTTCCTTCCTGCTATGAAATTGGCGGCCGAGTCGGGCATCAAGCATTTCGAGTTCGGTGGCGGTGCACGTTACCAGGCCCCCTACTTCTATTTGGGTGAGGATCCGTTCGAGGATATGAGTAAGATCCGCGAGACGGTGGGCCCCGAAATAGACCTTCAAATCCTCACGAGATCAGTATCGGGCGTTACGTTGACGACCCAATCCCTGGAAGGGTTGCAGCTTCAGGCCAAACTGATGAAGAAGCACGGGACGACTTACGATCGCAACTTCGACTACATGAACGACGTCGAGAATCTGATCAAGACTGGCAAACCGATCGTCGACGCGGGTATGCATCACCAGGTATGCATTGCGCTCATGGGATTGCCGTTCAAATCCGACAAGGTTCACACAGCTGAGTTCTACATCGACATCGGGAAACGTCTGCTCGAAGGCGACATTCACATCGACAGCATCTGCCTGAAGGACGCGAGCGGTACGACCGATCCGATGACGATCTACAACACCGCCGTAGGCCTCAAGAAGATCATGCCACCCGAGATGCCGCTGTGGATGCACACGCACGATACGGCAAGCACGGCGGTCTCCTGCTACATGGCGGCAATAGCTGGTGGCGCTGACGGCGTCGATCTGTCGATCAGACCTATGGCCAGCGGAACGGTGCAGCCGGACGTACGCTCCCTGGATCACGCGCTGAAAGGCACCGGCTACACTCTCGACGTCGACGCCGGCAAGATCGGCGCGATCGAGAACATGCTGAACGAATTGATGAAGGATTACGACTTCAATCCCACGACTACTACGGCGGATGCCCGCGTGCTTGGTTTCCCAATGCCGGGCGGCGCGATCGGCCCGAACGTGCACATGATGGTGAAGGCGGGAATCTTGGACAAGTATAGTGATGTCCTGGCCGAGTTCCCGGTTGTGGTCGAGGCAGGCGGTGCCTGGACCAGCGTTACACCGGGTAGCCAACAATACTGGCTCCAGGCGTTCAACAACGTCCTCTATGGTCGCTGGAAGAAGATGGACGCTGGCTACGGAAAGGCCGTGCTCGGTTACTTCGGCAAAACCCCGCTACCGCCCGACCCTGAAGTTGTGAAGGCAGCATCCGAGCAGCTCGAGCTTCCGGTGTTCGACGGCGATCCGCTCGACGCCGCACCGAAGAACATCGGTGCAGCACAGGAAGCGTTGAGAGAGCGTAGCCTCGAGGTGAATGACGAAAACACCTTCCTGGTGCTCGCGGCGATGGTTCCGGGGAAGAAGATGGAGCTGAACGAGGGCATCCGACTCTTGACCGGCAAGTCCAAGATCACCGTACCTCTGAAGAAGAAGGAGGAGCCGGCTCCTGCAGCAGCTCCTGCCGCACCCGCACCCGCGGCCGCCGCACCCGCAATCACCGGCCCGGTCACATCACGCGTTGCCGTCACTGAGGGCGCGGTCAGCCGTACATTCGAAGTGACTGTCGAACCCATGGATGGTGGTGGAGCACCTGCCGCTGTCGCAGCACCTGCCGCTGTCGCAGCACCCGCGGCTGCACCGGCAGCCGGAGGCAACAACGTGTTCTCCACGTTCGCCGGCCAAGTAGAGATCGTCGACATTCTCGTCAAAGTTGGCGACGCGGTGACAGAGGGGCAGAAGGTTGCGGCCATCGAAGCCATGAAGGCGCAGCACGACGTCAAGTCTCAGTTCGCTGGAACGGTCTCCGCGATTCACGTCAGCATAGGCGACGAGGTCGATTCTACGAAGCCAATCATGACCATCGCCTAAGAGGGCGATTTAATGGAAACTCTCAACCAACTGCTGCAGCAGTCCGGCTTCGCGAACCTGACTTGGGGTAATTGGGTCATGTTCGCGGTAGGCGGGGTTTTGATCTACCTCGCCATAAAAAAAGAGTACGAGCCGCTGCTGCTGATACCGATAGGGTTCGGCGCAATACTGGCCAACTTGCCGCTGGCGCATATGGGAGTTGCAGGCGACGAGAACATAGACGGCATCATTCGCCTGATCTATGATGCGGGAATCCGAACTGAGCTGTTGCCGCCGATCATATTCCTCGGCGTCGGCGTTCTCACCGATTTCCGGCCGCTTCTCGGACGCCCGCTCACCTTCCTTTTGGGTGCGTCGGCTCAGCTAGGCATCTTTGTGGCCGCGATTGGCGCCCTTTACATATTCAACTTCACTCCTCAGGAAGCAGCGTCCATCGGCATCATCGGAGGTGCCGACGGCCCGACGTCGATCTTCCTGACTGCTCAACTGGCTCCACACCTGCTGGGCCCTGTGGCCGTAGCGGCATACAGCTACATGTCGTTGGTTCCGATCATTCAGCCGCCGATCATGCGGATGCTCACGAATAAAGAAGAACGCGCCATCGACATGCCACAGGCGATTCCTGTCTCGCAGACCGCAGTGATTCTGTTCCCAATCATTACGGGTGTTCTCGCGTCTCTCGCGATTCCCTCGAGTGCTCCGCTAATGGGCATGCTGATGTTCGGCAACCTGATCCGAGAGTGTGGTGTCACAGAGAGGCTTCGCAAGACTGCTGGCGGAGCGCTCATCGACATAGTGACCATCTTCCTCGGCCTCGCGGTTGGTGCGACGATGGATGCGGGGAGCTTCCTCGCGGGCAGCACGTTGGCGATTCTGGCCATGGGCGGTGTTGCTTTTGCATTTAGCACCGCCGGTGGCGTCCTGTTGGCGAAGTTCATCAATCTCTTCCTTCGCAACAAGATCAATCCGTGCATTGGTGCCGCGGGCGTATCAGCGGTACCTATGGCTGCGCGTGTGGTGCAGAAGTACGTGTCGGATGAGACGAACGGCAGGGTGAACCCGCTGATGCCGGCAATGGGACCGAATGTGGCAGGCGTGATTGGTTCGGCCGTTGCTGCAGGTGTGTTCCTGTCGTTGCTGATGGGCTAGAAAAAAAAGAACTGCTCGAGCGGGTGCTATTCGCCCTTCCCTCTGAGTTTCGAGGGAAGGGCGGCTTCATCTGCCCTGACGCATACAGAGCTTTGATTTTAACAACGATTCGATTTTACCGGAGGATCCCATGCATTGGTCAATGAAGATCGATCCCTTTGGCCACGAAAGATATATCGCCGTTGATGTGAGAGGTCGGCCCCTACTGCTCAACCCATACATCAACAAAGGCACTGCCTTCCCGCAGGACGAGCGGGAGACGTTGGAACTCGACGGCATGATACCGCCGGCAGTCAATACGATCGAGCAGCAGCTCGAGCGGGTTTATGAGAATTTCCAGGCCAAAACGACTGGACTGGAGCGGTTCATACACCTGGCGAGCCTACAAGACCGGAACGAGACACTTTTTTTCCGTCTCTTGCACGAACACATCGATGAGATGATGCCGATCGTCTACACTCCCGTGGTTGGTGAGGCGTGCCAGAACTACTCGCACATTTACAGGCGCGGGCGCGGTCTCTACATCAACTACGACCAGCGCGACGACATCGAACGGATCCTTCTGAACCACCCCCGGCCTCCCGCCGTGATTGTCGCCACCGACGGCGAGCGGATACTCGGGCTTGGAGACCAGGGCGCGGGCGGAATGGGCATACCCATTGGGAAACTATGTCTGTACACGCTGTGCGCCGGCATCCCTCCGCACCTCACCCTTCCTATCATGTTGGATGTGGGTACCGACAATGAAGAGCTGCTCGCCGATCCACTTTACATGGGTTTGCGTCAGAAGCGCATTAGAGGCAAGAAATACCAGGAATTCATCGACAAATTCGTGAGTGCGGTCCAAAAGGTGTACCCGGCGGCGATGCTGCAGTGGGAGGACTTCCTCAAGGAAAACGCGCTCAATCAGCTGCACCGTTTCCGCGACAAGCTCTGCAGTTTCAACGATGACATTCAAGGAACCGCGGGTGTCGTGGTCGCGGGTGTATATAGCGGTCTCCGAATTACGGGTCAGGATATGAAGGACCAGCGAATCCTGTTCGCCGGAGCAGGGGCTTCGGCGCAAGGAATCTCGGACTTGCTGGTCGCCGCCATGCTCGAGTCCGGTCTGTCTCTCGACGAAGCGCGGAGACACATCTGGACCGTTGATAGCCGTGGGCTCGTGACAAAAGACCGTGCCGGCCTCGAGGACTTCAAAGCCACATACGCGCGCGACCCAGAGGAGATCGCTGGCTATGATTGCAAGGACCGAGGTCGAGTGACGTTGGAAGAAGCTGTGCTGAATGCCAAGCCCACCATCCTCATCGGTACGTCGGGCACGGCCGGCATGTTCACCGAACCGGTTGTCAAAGCGATGGCCTCGTCGAATGAGCGTCCGATGGTGTTCCCGCTGTCGAACCCTACCAGCAAGAGCGAATGTACCGCCGAGCAAGCGATCCAGTGGTCAGACGGACGCGCGATAGTCGCGACGGGGAGCCCGTTCGAACCGGTCGTCCACAATGGCAAGAGGTACCGCATTGGGCAGGGAAACAACGCTTACATCTTCCCTGGCGTCGGTTTGGGCATATGGGTGGGAATGGTGAAGCGGATAACCGACGGCATGTTCCTGGCAGCCGCGAAAGCGCTTGCGGAAAACGTGACAGAACAGGACCTGGAGGAAGTGGCGGTCTATCCTCAATTGACCCGCATCAGGGAATGCTCGCACACGGTAGCCTGCGCGGTCATCCGCCGTGCCGTGGAAGAAGGACACTCTGATGAAAGAGTCCTCAACAATCTCGAGGATAGGGTGGAGAAGTCCATGTGGTTCCCGGAGTACGTTCCGATTCGATATCGACCGCACGAGGCGTGACGCCCGCGCGGCGGGCGTCACTCTTTAGTACGGTGCTTCTGCTTGATGCGCGGTATCGTCGAGCAGAAGCGCCGGGAGAGTTTCGCCCGCCTCGACGTTCTTGACATCACTCGGAACGATCAAGAGGGCGTTTGCCTTTGCCATCGATGTGAGAATGCCGGAGCCCTGCGCACCTGTCAGGGACGCGAAGAATTCTCCGTCGCTTGATCTGACGACAGCTCGCACGAAGTCCTTCCTCGAGGTATTGGACTTGAAAGCCTCTTCAACACGCACTGGTACCGGTCTGCGGTACGGGTTGGAGAGACCGAGCATCTTTCGTATCGCCGGACGTACCAGTAGCTCGAACGTCACCATCGTGCTCACGGGGTTTCCCGGCAACCCGATCCAGGGAATGTCGTTCAAAACACCGAAAGCGACAGGCTTCCCGGGCCTCATCTTGATACGCCAGAATTTCTGTTCGCAGCCCAAGTTCTCGAACACGCGGCGCAGATGATCGTGATCCCCGACTGACACTCCCCCGGACGTCACGAAAAGGTCGACGTCCGAAGCTCCAGCAACTCGCCGGCTAATATCGACAGGGTCGTCCTTGGCAATACCCAAAGGAACAGGGAAACCACCGGCAAGTTGTACCGCGGACAAGAGTGTGTATGTATTCGAGGAGCCAATCTTGGAACCATCCAAGATCGCTTCACGCTCGTCCAGGTCGGCAATCTCATCGCCCGAGGTCATGACAGCGACTCGCGGCTTTCGGTACACAGATATGGTGCTGGCGGCCACCGAGGCCAGGAGCCCCAAGTGAGCCGGCTTGAGTTCGGTGCCTTTTGCCACTACGAGCGAATCGCGAGCCACATCTTCACCACTTCGGCGGATGTTGCCTGTGGCGTCGCTGTCCTGTTCGATGCGAACGACAGTATCGGATATGGAGGTGGTGTATTCCTGACGGATGACTCCGTCGGAGCCCGGTGGAATCGGCGCGCCTGTGAAGATTCGGGAACATTCGCCGGGGCCTAGAGTTTTCTGAGGAAATGCACCTGCCGCGATATGTTCGATGACTCTCAACTCGGTTGGGCACCTTCCCTTCACGTCCAGGCTTCTAACGGCATAGCCATCCATTGCCGAGTTGTCTCTCTGTGGAATGTCGATCGGGCTATGCGCGTCTACCGCAAGGACGCGTCCTAGCGAGTCGAGGAGGGGAAGCTGTTCGATGGCTCCTGGGCTGACCGATTCAAGTATCGCTGTGGCTGCTTCAGACGGATTCAGCATGTTGAAAAAGGCTCACTATTCGTGCTGACTTCTCCAGAGTTCTTGCGCCCTCGTCAAGTCATCGGGAGTGTTGACGTTGAAGAAGATTGTGGAAGGATCACCGTATTTGGAGACTTCTTCGAAGGGGAGCGTGATCATGTCGACTGATTTGAGGAAACGAGTCATCCTGAAATCTTCGTCCACTATCTGTTTCCTGACCGGTTCGATGCATTTCGGACCGTACACTGCGCAAAGAGGTTCCAAGCGATGATGTTGTGTGTCACTTACGGGTATGCACACATCGTGGTCATCAAGCCGCGCAATCAGTGCCTCTACGACTTCGACGGGTACGAACGGCATGTCCCACGCGGCAATTACTACAGGTCCGTCTATGACGGTCAAAGCCGTGTACAGACCGCCGAGGCTTCCGCAACTGCGAATCGCGTCGCCCACTACCTCGAGG
>CAYTDU010000276.1:0-6948 GCA_964436395.1 uncultured Gemmatimonadaceae bacterium
GATTGCCCAGACCACCGCCGGGTGGGCCGAGAAGCTGAACGCCGATCTGTGGGACGTGGACAACCGACAGGCGACCACCGCCCCCTACTCCGGCAACGGCGGCAAGAACATCATCGGCATCCCCCTGTACATTCAGGGCATCAATTCCACGACCGCCGATAACTACGACATCGGCAACATCGACCAGGACGTGGAAACCTGGTGGCTGAATCAGGACCACACCCCCGGCGCTGACACCTATGTCGGTCTGTTCGCTGGCATGCGGAAGCTGTCCAACGACTGCTCGCAGGGCCCTGGCGGCTCGCCGGATCTCATCATGGCCGATCAGGTCAGCTTTGAGATCTACGAGGCCGGCATGGACGAGAAGACTCGTTACAGTTTCAAGGATACTGCGAGTGTTGGCTTCGAGAACATCGCCTTCAAGAGCGCAAAGATGATGTGGGACGGCTATGTGCCCGACGCCGAAACGGCTTCGAGCGCTAACGGCGTTCTGTCCACTGGCTCTGCTCTCGCCGAGGGCTCGATGTACTTCATCAACACCAAGACCATGTCGCTGTACGTCGGCAAGGACCACGACTGGAAGCCTCGCGGGTTCCAGACTCCCGTGGACCAGGATGCCAGCACTTCGCTGTACCTGGCCTACTTGCAGTTGATCTGTGACAACCGTCGGAAGAACGGCGTTCTGTACGCCATCGAGCCGACCATCAATTCCTAGGAGGTGAGATAAATGAGTCAACCCACTATTACCCACGGTCCCGGTAACACTACCCCGTTCCGTGAGTTCCGCGAGTTCAAGGCAAACGGAGCCATCGTCAAAGGCGAGCTGGTCGGGTTCTACGGCACCACCGGCTACACGGTGGACCAGGCGAACATTACGACCATCCGCGCTATTGGCGTAGCCGCCGAGTCTGCCGCCGACGGCGAGTGGTTCAGTGTTCAGATCGCTGGGCATTGCAACTATCTCACCAACGACGGCACCGACGTTGTGGCTTACGACTATCTGGTGTCCGACGCCAGCGGTCATGCCGTTCCTCTGACCACCGCCCAGCTTGACCCGGTTGATGGTACTGACGGCTACGAGTTCCACTGCATCGGGCAGTCGCTTGAGGCCGAGACTGGCACGACCTGCGAGAACGTTATGCTTTACAAGCATATCTAGGAGCGACCTATGAGTCAAGTGGTGTCCGGCGTTACGCAGAAACTACAGGATCTCCTACCTGGGCAGATTGGTGCTAATAGCCGATGGACTACGGCTGACGTGGAGCGGCACATCATGATGGCCGACCGTGCGGTGAGAGAGAGGATCGGGAACCTGTTGCATCGGCAAGAGATCAGCCTTGTGGCAGATACGTCCGAGTACACCCTTGACTCAGAGTTCATAGACATCATCAGCGTGGAGTACGCAGCAGACGGCTCCACCTATGAGTATTACCTCAACCCCGTTACGCTTGATGATCTGGACAAGATCAACATTGGATGGCGAGCGGATGGGGGCACTAGGCCAGAGTTCTACACCGTGCTTAGTGCCCCCGGCTACCCTGTTGCCAAGTTGCTGATCTACCGACCTTTGTCGTCGGTGGACTCACAAACGTTGCGTGTGACGGGGTACGGCATCGGGGCATCGACGACGGACTGCCCTGACGACGTGCAGTCCAAGTGCCATGTCCCCTACGTCATGTCGATCCTTCTGGCGCACCAAGACCCACGCGCTGCCGCCGAGTGGCACGGGCAGTACCTGGGTGGGTGCGACGAGGTTCGCAGGCGGTTCCGCAACAGGTTCTCTGGCGGGACTGTGAGAACGGAGTTTGGCTGGTGAGCGTTACATACGGCGACATTCTCGACCAGTTCGACGACATCACTCGTGACTCGTCGCGTTACTACTTCACGCAGGCGCAGGTGGACCGCTTTGCCGCGAGGGCATTGCAGGAGATCTGCGAGCGTGCGAGGTACATCGACGCTTCTGAGACCATCGACGCGGTGTCCGGCACGGGGGAGTACAGCATCACGGGCACTGGCTACGACGTGTTCCGGGTGGAGTACGACGACGAGGTGCTGTGGCCGGTGAATCGCGATGACCTGCGGCGTGCTGATCGCAATTGGGAGACGCGCTCTGGCAAGCCGAGGTTCTACTACCTTGAGGAAATCTACGACACGCAGGACTACCTGACGGTTGGCCTGTACGAGAAGCCGTCGTCTGACCTGACTGACGGCGTTCGCATTTGGTATCACGCCTTCCCTGACAGCATCAGCGGCGCAGCGACGTTTAACCGCCTAACGACCATCAAGGTTCCCGAGTGGGCTTCTGGCGCGGTGCTGTTCTATATGCTGTATCTGGCCTTCACGGCGGACACCAAGCTACAGAGTTTTGAGGCGGCGGCGGTCTACAAGCTGCTCTACGAGGACATCTTGGGGCGGTTGGTGATGCGGTCGCGGGATCGCCAGCCGAAGCGTTGGGTCAGCGGAGGTCCGTCGTCGCCCACCCTTAACGTGCGGAATCGCTTGCCGGAGAGGATCACCGAATGAGCCGCGTGGTATTTGGCACGAACGCAATCACCGGGCTGAACGTCGGCAGCGCCCCGCACTTGATCGAGGACCACGAGCTTACGGTGTCCTTGAACGGGTGGACGGACGAGGAGGGCTGCTGGAAGACGGCGGACGGCCCTGACGTGCTGTACACGGGCTACAGTGCGATCTCGTGCTTTGCTTCTGGTCGGATGGGCGGCGAGGACCACTTGGTGTGGATTGACGACGACACGTTGTACGACAACGGGACGAGCGTTGGAACGATCACCGAGGGCACGTCGATGGAGATCAAGTCTCTCGACGATGGGTTCCTGATTCTTGGTGCCGCGAAGCAGTATATGTACGACGGGGATCATCTCCGCGAGCTTGGCACATTACAGATGGACCGCCTTGATGATACTGGTGTTCTTGTTTCTGTCTGCGGTAGCGACACAATCACGTCAATAAGCAAGGCGTCCCAGGCTGTACTTGTGACTGCATCGACGCTTTCTGCCCCAGTTGGGACGTTCATATATATCTCCGGCGCAGAGGGCATGACTGAGGTTAATGGCAACTCCTACGAGGTTGTCTCTGTCAGCGGCAGCGGACCATATAGCTACACTCTTGATGTTGACACGACTACGTTCGGGACGCACACAGGATCAACCGGCACGGCATACGGTGCGTCATGTGGTCTAACTGGCGACTACAAATACTACTTGGTCCCAACGCTTGAGCGGGCCGACGGTGTGCTTATGCTTGGCAGGCCGCGCGGGCTTATTCTTTATGGCTACAACGGCACATACACGGCCTCTGACTCTTGGGATGCCAGTACGCTCACCCTTGACCCGACCAAGGAAGTGTCCATTTATGCTCAATTGCGCTGGGATACTGGCGGGACAGATGAGTTTTATATTAGCGGCACTCGCGGCACTGACTACACGCCTGGGTTGCGGCTATATCGGACAAAGGCCGATGGGTCAGACATCTATCTCCAAAGATCGTGGTCGCATGGTGATTCTGACTTCACCTTCACCGACGGCACAAATGATTATTACGAGATAGACATATACAACGAGTCCGTTCTTGACACCGACCTTGGTGCTGTCTACGCCCCCGACTTTGGCGACCACGACAACCCTCCTGCTGACGCCGACCTCGCGTCGTCCGTGGGCCAGCGGCTGTTCCTTGCCGACGGCAACAAGGTCTACTGGTCCCACCTCGACGGCATCGAATACTGGAACGATCTGGATTACGTCAAGATGCCAGACGTAGTGACGGCGCTGGCAGAGGTGCGCGACACGCTGGTGATCTTCTCAGCCGACCGTATGTGGCTGATGGATATGTCCTCTGGCATCCCCGACATCCGGGAGATCGACACTCCGGTTGGTACGACCTACCCGAAGGCGATGGAGACGGTTGACGCGGGGCTGCTGTTCGCCCGTACGGACGGGTTGTGGCTGTTTGACGGCGTCAGGGTGGAAAACATCGCCCGGCGTGCTATGGCCTCTCTCTCCGCCCCACAGACGGTCACCGCTGCCGGAGATACGGTCTATGTGTCCGGCTCTGCGTACAGCTATGTGGCCAGGATCAGGGACCGGGGCTGGGTATGGCATCAGGGCGATGCGACCTACGACATTGCCGATGCGACCAGCGGGAAGATTTACGCGGCGAGCGACACGACGATCTCAGAACTGTTCGCCGGGGGGCCGAACGGCGGGATGCTGACCACGAAGACGTGGGGCGGCATAGACGACGCCCGTGGCTATCGCGTCGTATTGGACGTGGGAGGCCAGAGCAGGCCGCAGGTGTCGATCAATGGTGTGGTTCAGGATGATGTCGGCCCCCACGTCGAGCCGTTCCCCGTGTCTTACACTGGCCGTCGAACGATCCGCTTGCCGTTGCCCCGTCTGAGCAACCCCTATTTCGAGATGAGTGTAAGTACGACCGGCGACCTGACGGTCTACGGCTATTGGGTGGAGGCAGAGCGATGATCAAGGACTTGACGTTGCGAGAGGTGCGCGAGGCTCTTGAGCAGTTGCGCCGCGAGATTGAGAAGCTTCGGCAGACGAAGGCAGACAAGGACGGTTAAAAATGTTGTTAAAGGTAGTCGCAGAGATCGCGGAGTTCAACAGCCACCTAGCGCGAAACATCGGTAAGCCCATCGGGATCGAGACTATTGCCGCCCTGTCTAGGATGACTGACGGCATTGTCCGCGCCATTATCGGGGCCAAGGAGTAGGTCAATGGGACGGTATTTCGATTTCAACCTTGAGGTTGTTGCCGGCGACGACCAAAGCGTTCGGTTCCAGTGGGCAGACGCCAGCGGAGATCCCGTTGATGTCAGCGATTGGGATGTGTACTACAAGGCCACTAGCGACTCGACAACGGATACGCTAACCGTCGCGCCGGGGCAGGTCACATTCTCTGACTCCGGGTCAGGAACTACGGATACGTTTACGATCCTGTTGCCAAATTCGTCAACAGATATTGACGACGGATTTTATACGCAGGAGATTGCCGTTGTCAGGGACGGGTCAACTATTGAAACAATTGCCAGGGGCACGTTGACTATTGTCGAAAGGGTTACGGAGGTGACGCTGTGACCACCTACTATGTTACTGTGTCGATGGGCGATTCGGCTGGTGCGCCTGATCAGAACCTGTTTGAAACGGTTGCGGGCGACACTGGGTCGACTACTGCCGATGCGGTAGACGACACTTTAACGATTGCTGGCGGGACCGGCATTACGACTGCTGTATCTGGCGATACGCTGACTATCACCACCGACGGCAGGCCAGACCAGAACTTGTTTGAGACAGTTGCAGGAGATACCGGGTCAACCACGGCGGACGCAGTTGACGACACGCTGACGATTGCCGGGGACGCCACGACCGGAGTCGATACTGCGGTAAGCGGAGACACGGTTACAATATCCCTTGATCTTGACGCCCTGCCAACCGAAGCATCTACAAAGGGCGTTACAAGCGGCGGTGCATATACTGCTTATGCCGGAGTTGCATCTGCGCTAGGGGCGCATACCTCTAACGCCGGGATTCACATCGACTGGAGAAGCGCGGCAGAAAACCTGTCAACTTCCGGGACAATTACATCCACCGGAGACATCGAGACTACGGCCGGCGACATTACTGCCAGCGGTCAGGTGAACTCTGCCACGGCGGCGTTTAGCGGCGACGTTACGGTTGGTGGCGACCTGACAGTTGACGGGCTTTTCGATGCGTCGATTGCACGAACTGTGATCGAGAACACTTCTGACCTAGACGACTACAACAGCGATGGGTTCTATGCGTGGTCAACCGCCCCGTCCAATGCGCCAGGATCTCTTGACGACATGATGATGGATGTTGTCAGCGATGGCACCCGCCCTACGCAAACGGTGTGGGGTGGCGCTGGTGGCGTAAGGATGTTCTTCCGCAGGAAGGATGGCGGGACTTGGCAGTCGTGGCAAGAGGTGTTCATTGATAATGGGAGCGGGGTTCTCTCTACCGACACGATCAGCGAGTCAACGAGCGACACCGGGGTTACTGTTGACGGCCTGCTTATTAAGGACGGCAGCATTCCAGAGGCGGCGGTTACGGAGCATGAGGCCGCGATAGATCATGACGAGTTGACGAACGCGGGCGGCAACCAGCACATTGATTGGACTAGCGCGTCAGACAACCTTTCGACATCCGGGACGATTACTTCCACCGGAGACATAAGTACAGACGGCAACGTTTATATCAACGCAAGCGGACCAGAGTCCGATGCCTTTATTGATTTCTTCAAGGGCGTTGGTACTGCACGGATTAGTTGGGACAGCACCAATACAAGATTCAACTTGAACCGGCAGTTGTCCGTTGACACCTCCATTGAGACGCCTGGGTATATAATCATCGACAATGATGGATCGCTTGGAGAAGAAGCATACCTGTATTTCTTTGATGGCGGCCAGTATTTGAAGATGCGGACTGACGAGGATTTCGAGATGTCTCAGGATCTCGTCGTCCCATCGCTGATTACAGACACTGTATCCGAAAGCACGTCTGGAAACGGCGTTGTTGTTGACGGCGTGACGCTCAAAGATGGCGGCATTTCTGTCACTGGCACTATTGACATCACCGGCCCGTCAAGCGACATCACAACGCAGGGGGCTATCTCTGCTACCGGCGACATTGAAAGCACCGCAGGCGACGTAATCGCCAATGGCCAGATCGAAGGCGCAACCGGAGCGTTCAGCAGCGACGTGACGATTGGCGGAAACCTCACTGTGTCCGGTAGTACGTCAATCACTATTTCGAGGACAGTTCTTGATTCTGGCGACGACCTAGACAGTTACACCACGGACGGCAGGTATGCTTGGGCGGCGTCTGTCCCGACAAATGCTCCTGGCGGCCTCGACAACATGATGATGAATGTTGACGGTGACGGGTACTACCCGACGCAG
>CAYTDU010000277.1:0-6946 GCA_964436395.1 uncultured Gemmatimonadaceae bacterium
GCTGGCGCGAAGGGGCGAGGAACGGAAGCGGAAGCTACAACGTCAAGGGCGTATCGGGACTGTTGGTCCATCAATCGGCCAGGAAGCCAGCGTTGTAGGACCTGCATTCGCGATGGGTGAGGCCGACTGGTTCGTGAGCGCCTTTCGCGAGTTTGGCGGCCGACTCGTAGTGGGAGACTCAATCACCAATCAACTGGTCTACTACAACGGATTCGAGGAAGGCACAGTCCGTCCAAACGGAGACGGAAGGTTGCTTCCTTTTAGTGTGATAGTAGGTGCCCAAGCACTTCACGCGGTCGGCCTTGGGTACGCAATGAAGTATCGCAAGGAGAAGTCGGCGGTGTTGGTATTCATGGGTGACGGCGCGACGAGTCAAGGTGACTTTCATGAAGCCATGAACTTCGCAGCAGTGTGGCGGGCACCCGTAGTCTTCATATGCCAGAACAACCACTGGGCCATCTCCGTGCCGCGCGAAAAACAGACTAGATCGCGCTCAATTGCGCAGAAGGCGATCGCCTATCAGATGCCTGGTATTCAAGTGGACGGAAATGACGTTCTCGCTACCTACAGCGCTACCAAAGAAGCTCTAGAGCGTGCCTACTCAGGTGAGGGTCCCACTTTCATAGAGGCAGTCACATACCGCCTGTTGATGCATACCACAGCAGACGATCCGACCAAGTACAGAACTGAGGATGAAGTCGAAAAGTGGAAGAACCGCGAACCACTCATTCGATTCCGCAAGTGTCTGGAGAAGAAGGGTATCTGGAGCGACGAGAAGCAGGCCAACCTGGAAGACGACATCAAGCGAGAAATCGATGCCGCCGTGCAGGAATTCGAGAAGCGGACCGACTTCAAACCGGATGCGCCATTTGATCACGTATTCGGAACACGACACGAGGTAATCGAGGAACAGCGTCAGGAGTTCTTGGCGAATCTCGCAGAGGAGGCCGACAATGGCTAGCGAGATGTTGAAGCTGAACATGGTGCAGGCCATCAACCTCGGGTTAGAACAAGAGATGGCCAAAGACGACTCAGTCGTATTGCTCGGCGAAGATATCGGCGTGGATGGCGGAGTATTCCGAGTTACCGACGGCCTGATCGACAAATTCGGTGAGGAACGCGTCATCGACACGCCTCTGGCGGAGTCCGCCATCATCGGAACCGCCATAGGAATGGCTCTGGCGGGCTTACGCCCGGTGGGTGAGATGCAGTTCTCGGGATTCAGCTACCTGATGATTCCCCAGCTTGAAGGTCATGCCTCCCGGTTCAGATCTCGGTCGCAAGGACAATGGACTTGCCCCATTGTGATGCGGATGCCTTACGGAGGCGGAGTGCGTGCAATGGAGCACCACTCTGAGAGCCGAGAAGCTACTTACGGGCATTTCCCAGGCACAAAGGTCGTAATTCCGTCGTCACCCCGAAACGCGCGAGCACTGATTGTGGCGGCAATCAGAGATCCCGATCCGGTTGTGTTCATGGAGCCCAAACGCTCTTACCGTGCTTTTCGTGAAGAAGTGCCGGCCGACGAAGAAGTAATGGAGATCGGCAAGGCACAGATTGTCCAGGACGGCACAGATCTCACCCTTGTGAGCTTTGGCGCGATGATGCGCACAACTCTGCAGGCTGCTGAGGAAATCCACAAGGCTAAAGGAGCAAGCCTGGAGATCATCGACCTGCTGACCATCGCTCCTCTCGATATAAACGTCGTCGTGGAGTCGGTAAAAAAGACAGGCCGATGCGTGGTTGTACAGGAGGCCCCCAGAACGCTCGGCGTGGCCTCCGAGATCATTGCCGCGATCAATGACAAGGCCCTGCTATACCTGGAGGCACCGGTCAAGCGTGTCACAGGCTACGATGTGGTAACACCATACTTTGGCCGTGAGAACATGTATATGCCGTCAGCCCAACTCGTCCAGAAGGCAATCGACGAGACCATCGATTTCCGCTGATGTAGGAGGAACGCGTGTACGAATTCAAGTTGCCAGATCTTGGCGAGGGCATCCACGAGGGGGAGATACTCCAGTGGCATGTCCAGGAAAACGACGACATTGCGGAAGACGATTCTCTCGTCGATGTCGAGACGGACAAGGCAGCAGTGACCATACCTTCGCCAAAGGGTGGCAAAGTCGCTTCGCTGACCGGTGATGTTGGAGACACCATAAATGTCGGTCAGGTGATTGCGGTAATTGACGATGGGACGGAAGCGGCGGTTGCTGAGCCTCCCTCCGAGGTTGCAGCGGCGGCTGCGCCGGAAGATGAGCTGACAGCAGCGACAGCCCCTTCCTCTCCTCTCGTACCACGGGACGGAGTTCGGCGTCCGGTCCCGGCAGCTCCTGCGACTAGGCGCCTCGCACGGGAGTTAGGCGTCGACATCAATATGGTGACAGCAACCGGCCCGGCCGGGCGCGTCACACCGGATGACGTGAGGGCTGCAGCCGAGGGGCGTCGATTGCCTGCTGTTGTTGAGCCTCCCCCATCAGTCGCGAAGCCGGAAGTTGGAGTTGTGAGCGCGGAGACCGCCTTCGCCGCACATGCGGCATCGGCGATCCCGTTCCTAGATATCGACCCGCTACCAGACTTCGAACAGTGGGGCCCCGTGGATAAGGAACCGCTTCGGTCGATCCGGCGTCGTGTGGCCCACAGAATGACCACCTCCACGGTCCTTGTGCCACATGTAGCACACATGGACGACGCCGACGTGACGCTGCTCGAAGAGTTTCGTGCCAACGCAAACGCGTCAGCCGACAAGGAGGGAGGAGACCGCCTTACACTGCTTGCATTCGTCGTCAAGGCGGTTACTGCAGGACTCAAAGCCGCACCGGTGTTCAACTCGAGCCTCGATCCGTTTAACGAGGAAATCGTCTACAAAAAGTACTACAACGTGGGGATCGCAGTAGACACCGGGCGCGGATTGATAGTGCCAGTAGTACGGAACACCGACTGCAAGAGCATAAGGCAGATTGCCGCTGACATCAAAGACGTCGCAGGCCGAGCGCGTGAAGGAAAGATCGATGTCGCCGAACTACAGGGTTCCACGTTTACCATAACCAACGTCGGACCTCTTGGCGGTACAGCTCTGATTCCGACCATCAACTACCCCGAAGTTGCGATACTCGGAATGGGAAGTGTGCGGCCCAAGCCGGTAGTACGAGACGGAGAAATCGTCATCAGGACCATCTTGCCACTCACGATGGCATTCGATCACCGTGTCGCAGACGGGGCTGACGCGGCTCGCTTCGTTGCGGAGTTGGCACGCCAGTTGTCTGACCCGAACCTTCTCCTCGTCGAGGCGTAAACGCGCGGAGGCTTACCATGGTCATGGGAAGTATGAGGCAAGAGACGGAGGTCGTCGTCATAGGTGCGGGCCCTGGAGGGTACGTAGCGGCATTGCGCCTCGCGGACCTCGGCAAAGAGGTGCTCCTCATTGAGGAACGCGAACGCCCTGGTGGTACCTGCCTACTCGAAGGCTGCATCCCATCCAAAGCGCTGATTACGGCAGTTGAGCTCGCTGAGGCCGCAAAGAACGCCGAGAAGATGGGGCTGAGCTTCGGAGAAGTGAAGTTCGATCCTGCCGCGTTGCGCGAATGGAAGGACTCAATAATTGCAAAACTGTCATCCGGCGTAGACAGCTTGCTCAAGCGACGAGGGGTGGAGGTCGTTCACGGTCGCGCACGCCTCGACAGCAATCGTTCACTTTCAGTCGAAGGTGGCAGCGTGAGCGGCGTGGATTTTCGGCAGGCCGTGATAGCCACTGGTTCGAGTGTTATCGAACTGCCCGCCGCTGCCGGTTTATCTGTCTGGACATCCACGGACGCGCTGCAAGTACCGTCGGTTCCTGAGCGGTTACTAGTGGTTGGTGGCGGATATATCGGGCTCGAACTCGGACTCGTTTATGCGGGATTGGGTTCGGAAGTGTCTGTCGTGGAATTCCTTCCGCGGCTATTGATGGGCGCTGACCCTGATCTCGTCAAAGTCATGACCAAGCACGCCGAGAGCAGGCTCTCCATGGTGATGTCCGCGTCCAAGGTTGTGGGTTTGGAGCATTCCAGCGCGGGCTTCAAAGTCGCCATCGAGCACGAAGGCAACGTCGAGTCGCACGAGTACGATCAAGTACTCGTGTCGGTTGGCCGCAAGCCGAACACGGCTGATATCGGACTGGACAAGGCCGGTATTGATACCGATGAACGTGGCACGATCAGCACGAATGAACAATGTCGCACTGCGAACGAAAACATTTATGCCATCGGCGATGTGGCGCCTGGCCCGATGCTTGCCCACAAGGCAAGCCGCGAAGGCAAAGTAGCAGCAGAGGTAATCGCCGATCAGAATTCAGGGTTCGACAATCGTGCCATTCCTGCGGTTGTGTTCACGGACCCAGAAATCGCATGGAGCGGTGTCACCGAAACTGAGGCAAAAGACCAAGGCCTGGACTTCAAAGTCGGAAAATTTCCGCTGTCTGCACTAGGTAGGGCATGGACTATGGATCGACCTGACGGGTTGGTCAAGGTTATTTCCGATGCTGACAGCGGGCTGGTGTTGGGAATTGGAATCGTAGGCCCGCATGCGAGTGAACTCATATCTGAGGGTACTTTGGCGCTCGAGATGGGCGCGACATTGGAGGACATAATGGTCACCATTCACCCACACCCTACTCTCTCAGAAGCGCTCAACGAGGCAGCAGAGGTGGCGGCAGGTGCTCCGACACACGTCCACCCTACAAGGAAGTAATCTTGCCAGAAGTACGTGACTTCGAATGGGATGAAGAGCTCCTCGAATCTGTGAGACGCGAGAAGCGACCGAGTTGCCACGTGTACCGGCCCCAGAATGTCGCCGTAGTGCTCGGCCGAGGTTCCAAACCAGATGTCGAAGTTCACCTCGGTGCGGTTGCTCAGGACAAAGTCGAGTTGCTCCGGCGGCCCGGCGGTGGATGTTCCGTAGTGCTCGACCCTGGCAACCTCATAGTCTCTTTCGCATTTCTTCTTCCCGGATTTGGCGGCATACCACGTGCTTTTCAGGAAATCTCCGATTGGCTTATCGCCGCCCTTGACCGAGCAGGCGTACCTGACGTGTATCGGGAGGGATTCTCCGACCTGGCATTGAACAATCGCAAGATCGGCGGAGCGTGCATCTACAGAACCAGGGGTTTGTTGTACTACTCCACCACGCTGTTGATTAACCCGCGCATGGATCTGGTCGAGCGTTACTTGAAGCATCCGCCGCGGGAGCCATCGTACAGAGCCGAGCGGAACCACCGAGAGTTCATGGGAGCACTGCTGGACATGGCACTGGATACCGACATCAACTCGTTCGCAAGTAAGATAGGCCTGGAGCTTCGCGAAACAGTAACGGGACTTGGGTCATCAATCGGATGTTGCGACATCACCGCAAACAACACACAAGAGGTAATCGTATGAGTTTTCCAGACGTGAAATACGGCATCACCAAAGAGCTTCCCGATACGGATTACGAAGACGCAGTATCTCGTACGACTGACGCTCTAAAGGCGGAAGGATTTGGCGTACTCACGACCATCGACGTGAAGGCCACCATGAAGGAGAAACTAGGCGTCGAGTTTCGTCGCTACGTGATATTGGGAGCGTGCAATCCGCCGTTGGCCCATAAGGCGCTCACCGGCGAGCCGTTGATTGGTTTGCTGCTGCCGTGCAACGTGGTTGTTTTGGAAAGCGATGAGGGGGGATCGATCGTTTCAGCGTTCAAGCCTACGGAGGGCTTTTCGCTCGTGGAGAACGACGGTGTGCAGCCGTTGGCGGAAGAGGTAGAGGGTCGTCTGACGCGGGTTCTACAAAGCCTATAGTGCCAAGCAACAAGGGTCGAATGAGTACGCGAACCGAGCGCGACACGATGGGTGAGTTCGAGGTGCCACAGAATGCACTCTATGGCGCCTCGACTGCCCGTGCCGCGCAGAACTTCCCAATCTCAGATACCGGTATTGGGAGGGAAATGATCCGGGCTCTCGGATTGGTGAAGCACGCAGCTGCTCGTGTCAACAACGATCTCGGCCTCCTGGATTCTCACCTATCCGATGCCATCTCCGCAGCTGCGAATGAGGTCGCTGACGGAACGCTCGATGCACACTTCCCGGTTGACGTGTTTCAGACAGGCTCGGGGACGAGCAGCAACATGAACGCGAATGAGGTGATCGCGAATCGCGCCAACCTGATGCTTGGGAGCACGATCGGCAGCAAGACTCCAATTCACCCAAACGACCACGTGAATATGGGCCAGTCCAGCAACGACGTATTCCCAACCGCCCTTCACGTTGCAGCTCTAATGAGCATTCATGTAGCCCTGCTGCCAGCGCTGGTTGTTCTGAGAGAAGCCCTACATTCGAGGAGCAAAGAATTCGACGATGTAGTGAAGGTGGGGCGTACTCACCTACAGGACGCGACTCCCATTCGACTCGGTCAAGAGTTCTCAGCCTATGTATCACAGATCGATCACGGAATAACACACCTGAAAACAGCAGCCGATGGCCTTCGCGAGCTTCCTCTTGGGGGCACCGCCATTGGCACGGGCATCAACACCCATCCAGAGTTTGGCAGCCGTGCTGCCGCAATCTTGTCCAAACTCACTGGTATCGAGTTTGTGGAGGCTAGCAATCATTTCGAGGCGCAGTCAGCGCGAGATGCTGCCGTCCGGGCCAGCGGCGCACTCAAATCACTAGCCGTAAGCCTCATCAAGATCGCGAATGACATTAGGTGGCTTGCGTCTGGCCCTAACGCGGGCCTGGGGGAGCTTACCATACCGGCGGTGCAACCGGGCTCCAGCATCATGCCTGGGAAGGTGAATCCCGTCATCGCCGAATCTCTGATCCAAGCAGCGGCGCAGGTAATCGGAAATGACGCCGCAATCACAGTGGGCGGTATGTATGGTCAACTTCAACTCAATGCCATGCAACCCTTGATCGCACGCAACCTGCTCGAAC
>CAYTDU010000278.1:0-6929 GCA_964436395.1 uncultured Gemmatimonadaceae bacterium
CTCAAACTGTTTAAAGGGCGCAAGACCTGTCGTGTATTCACGACATTCAAGCTAGCTTTTGCAGTTGCCGACAATCATAGTGGTAACGCCGAGCCAAACCAGGAGATGCGATCCCTGATGCCAAAACAGCGATGGACAATCGTTGTGGTACCACCAGAAGCAGGGGAAACGAAGTCGATGCGGATCTCGTTGACCTGGCTTCGTGTTGGTTTCGGCCTGTTGGCCGTCTGTGCGCTCATGGCGGTAGGCGTAGGGTATGCAGCAGTATCGAGGGCGGTTGCGCTTTCACAACTCGATCGGCTGGAGCGTCGCAACGAGCTGTTGGCACAGGAACTCACAGAGGCCGAACAGATCCTGGCCACTGTAACCGACTCCATCGCACAGATCCAAGAACGAGATCGCACTATGCGACTCCTCGCGGGGCTCATTCCTACTGACCCCGACGTGCAGCAGGCTGGTATTGGTGGTCCAATCGGAGAGTACTCGGATGAAGAGCGGCGGCTAGCCGAAGGAGCGGCGGGGCAGCGGGTGCTCAACCTGCGTGTTGATTTAGATGGTCTGGTGCGCCGCGCAAATATCCTGGCCACCTCGTTCGGTGTGGCGTTGGATACACTCGGCTCCCGCGTAGATCATCTGAGACGCACACCGTCAATTGAACCGGCCGATGGCTTCAAAATCAGTCACTTTTCCGATCAACGGATGCATCCGATCCACCATGTCGTGTTGCCGCACGAGGGATTGGACATTGTGGCTGATGTGGGAGCGCCGGTGCATGCGCCCGCCAGAGGCAGGGTGGAAAGGATCTTCAGCAACGGTGGCTACGGACTCATGGTTGTGATCGATCACGGGGTTGATCCCATGGGCCGCAGAGTGAAGACCCGTTACGGACACCTGTCGACCGCCAGTGTGCGAGTCGGGCAATCGATTGACCGCGGTGACAAGATCGCCGAAGTCGGTGAATCCGGAGTGGTAACCGGCCCGCATCTTCACTACGAAGTGCTCATCAACGGTGCTGCGGTGGACCCGATGAATTACATCCTCCCCAAGGTGATTGTCGACTGAGCATACATTGTGACTGCCCAGCTCTAGCACAGCCACGCCTCGTTAGCACAGAAAACGCTCGATGAGCGGTGGAATCTCCCACATGCGAACACTCAAGCTCTTCACTGTAGGCGTGGCCTTGCTCGCGATTGGCTCCGTCGCATGCATACCGTCCGACTACGACGTTGAGGTGAGTCTTCTATGTCCAGGTTACCAGTCTGTACCGGGGGTGGAAATCACGACACTTCCGTTCGATCGCGATGCTCTCCGCGACTCGATAGCAGCTGCCAGCGAGATGCCTCGCCCTCAGTTCCAGGATCTCGTGAGCGAGTTCAAGACATTTGAGCAAGCCGACTTCACCGGCCTCGAGGCAACGCTCGCACCGTGGCAAGCGATATACGACAGCGTTCAACTTCTCGCAGAATCGCTGAATGCGCTTGGTCCTGACTCTTCAACTCAGTATGCGAGGGCATACAACCGTCTTCGAGATCAGTACCAAAGGTTGGCACAAACGACTGTCCAACGTGACGCCGCTATCAGCGACCTAGTTGGCAATGCGAAGGAACTCGCATTGAGTGCCGCCGCTGCGGCAGATTCGCTGCGAGCTTGGGAAGGTGCCGCTTTGAGCACATTCCCCCAGCTCGCTGACTCGGCGATCGCTCTCTCCGGCAGGGGCATCCACCGCGCGAAGACAGATAGAAACGGAGTGGCAGAATTCACACTTGTACCAGGTCACTGGTGGATCGTCGCACGGTGTTCCGATCCGGCCAATCCGTTCATTGAGCGCTATTGGAACGTGAGCACGACGGTTCGGTTGTTTGGCGCGAAGTCAGTCGTTCTGGACGAGAACAATGCTATTGAAAGTTGGAGGTACTAGCGAGAACCACATGGCGACGGGCACGAGTACGCAATCAGCCCTTACAACGACGGTAGTGGCGGCTGCATTGGCCGTCACTGCGCCAAATTCGGGAGATAGCACTGCTGAAGCAGGAGCGCTGTTCCGCTCTGCTTGCACTGCGAACACGGTTAGTGACTATTCACAAGACCCACTCTTGCGACAACGGACAAAAGGTGACGGCGACGCGCCAATTACGATTTACGAGATAACCGACTTTGCATGTTCGTGGTGTCGTGAATTCTACCGTTCGGTGCTTCCAAGTCTCGAACGCGAATATATCGCAACAGGGAAAGCAAAGCTGATTTTCGTAAACCTCCCCCTCCCAAGTCTACATGCCAACTCGCCGGCGGCTCACGAATTCGCCATGTGTGCGGCGAGACAAGACAAGTTTTGGCCAGTGCACGATCTTCTCTATCAACACCAGGACCTATGGATTCCTCTCGATGCACCCAGGGGTTATTTCACTGATCTTGCAGAGTCAGCGGAGTTGGATCTGGATTCGCTGAACGACTGTTTCGATTCAGGTGCCACTCGGTGGATAGTGCAACGGGAAGCCGAGTCTGTTGCAAACCAGGCCAACATCACCAGCACCCCCTCATTCATCATGGAGAGCGTGGTGTTGGCCGGATATCAGCCGATGGAGAGTTGGAGACCGATCCTGGATTCTCTGTTTGCTACAAAGACTGGCGGCGACATCCAGCTACCCAGACGCCGCTAGCGTGACCGCTATGTCATACAGGGCATGTGTCCATGCAGTGATACCGAAACCGCGGGCGACATAGAGCCCGCTGAGCAGCAACCCTGCGACCGCTCTGAATGTGAACGAAGAAAGCGTGAGTTGATCGCCCAAAGGACCAATGTAGTGGAAGCCGCTGAAGATCAACGCACTGCCAACGATCGCCACACCAACGGACAGCGGCCTTTTCCATCTCAGGTATTTCCCAAGCGCAACCAGCGCCGAGACGAGGAGAACCCTGAACAACAACTCCTCGTACAAACCCGCGCCGAGCGAAATGACGAGCTGCGTGCCAATTGAGAGGCGTTCCACCGCACCCTGCACGGTCATCAAGTGCCCCTGAAGCAACCAAGCCGTCAACAGAGACACTACACTGCCGAGCAGTGCTGCGTATACGATGCTCTCGGCAAACATCCCGACGAAGAGGCGAGGTTCAAGCGGCTTGCCAGCTCGGCGTTGGTCGCGTATCACGAGGTAACCTGCCAAGCCGAACAACACCAGCCCAAAGGTCAATAGCCCCATCCTCCCGCCTAGCGATACGAAAAGCGTTTTGAGCAGCACATCTGCGCCGTTTCGAACGCCTGAGAACGCTGAATGCGAAATCAATGCCGCAAGTGCTTCATATAGTATCAACAACGGTAGAGCAAACAGGATGCTATACCGCGGCTGGCGAGTTGCGACTAAGTATTCACGTAGCGACATCGGTAAAAACATATCACATTCGACCGTATGATCCCATTGGCGTATCGCCTCGTTACACTACTGGCCCATAAAACGCCATTGCCGCGCGGGAAACTCGCCACAAGCCTGGCCGGGCGACGTGCGGCTTCCACTCGATGGGTTGAGTGGGCCTTTTCTAACCGTACGGCCGGCCAGTTGGTTTGGGTTCACGCGGCAAGCGTGGGCGAAAGCCTGACAGCGATACCGGTTATCAACAGACTAAAGGCTCACAATCCAAGCTTACAGATTGCCCACAGTTTCACCTCACCATCGTACGAATCCTGGAGCGGCAGTATCCCGGCTGATTCATCGGACTATTTGCCTCTCGACGAGCCTAGGACGATTGCAGATGTCTTTGGTGCGCTAAGGCCCTCCTTGGTGGTATGCTCGCGAGGAGATCTCTGGCCCGAGATGGCATTCGCCAGCGTAGCTCGGCAAATCCCAATAGCAATCATCTCGGGTACAGTTCGGCCGGGAAGCCGACGCCTGTTGCGGCCCGCTCGGCGTGCACTGAGCCCCACCTATGAGTGCATCAGCTGGCTTGGAGCTGCGTCAGACGGAGACGCCCTGCGTTGGTCTCAACTCGGCGTATTCGAAAACGCCATTGTTGTGACGGGTGACACACGCCACGATCAAGTATTGGAACGCGTGTCGAATCTGCAACCAGTCCGCGCGCTGTTCCAATGGGCTCGAAGCAGGCCGGTGCTGGTTGCGGGCAGCACTTATGCGCGAGATGAAAAGCTCTTGCTCGAGGCGTTCTCGCGGGTGTCTGTGTCTGCTCCCGGTTCGTGTTTGATACTCGTTCCGCACGACTGCAGCGAACACCGAATCTCGGAAGTCCACAACCTTGCACGACGTGCAGGCCTCGGCGTAGAAGTGTGGTCCGGGGGTTCGCAAATACCATCCACACGTTGTGTAATAGTGAACATGACAGGCGTCCTCACAGACATCTACGCTACAGGACGAATAGCCTACGTAGGCGGCGGTTTTCGACGAGGAGGCATCCACGCTGTGTCGGAGCCGGCAGCGTTCGGTATACCTGTGATTGTCGGACCGCATTTTGAGTGCTCTTCGGATGCTAGCCTCGTAGTCGCGGCCGGCGGTGGTGAGGCGTTGCCGCCGCAGGGGGGCGCCGAATTTCTGACAAGATTGTGGCTGAACTGGCTCGAGCAGGACCAAGTACGGATAGCGGCGGGGCTCAAAGCCCGTTCAGTGCTTCAAGAGGGAGCGTCAGACGTAACAGTCGGTGCACTGCTACAGCTACTCGATCTACACTAGGAGGGTGGCACTGAGCAGGCAAGGGAAAAGGCGCCCCCGAGATAGGGAGCGCCCATATTTTGATGTTTTACCTGAGTTCTGGCGTCAGTTGACTACCGGAACGAGTGGCATGCCTAGGCTCGGCACAGCGATTTTGTAGTGGATACCGATACCGCCATACATCGGAGACACGTCGTCGAGCGTCAGGAGGCCTGACGTGGACTCCGGAAGGCTGGCGAAGTCCACAGCGGCGTGGAAGCCCAAGCCAACCGGTAGATTGATATTGATACCAGCAGAAGCTCCAAACCCTGTTTGCGTTGCGCTTTCGCCCCCCCAACTGAGCCGGCTCATGTGAACACGCGGCATGATCCAGGGTTCAATACCAACGCCCGGTGTCGGGACATTTATTCTGAGCGCCGGACCGGCCAAAAGATGGAGGTCGCTGCAATCATCGCCACAACTAAGAGTTGAGCCACCAACCTGTAAAGTGAGCGCTACCGGAAGCAAAGGGGCTTTGATGAGGTTGATGGCGGCTCCGCCTCCTAGCGTTGTCTCTTTGTCCGCGCCACCTCGAGGATCCCACACACCACCGCCGACCCAGAAACTCACAGCCGGGACACCCAAGATCACTCGGCCTCCGTAGAAATTCGTCTTGCCCGACTCATCGTTGAGGCCTCGCCCAAAATCTCCTGCCAACGTGATCCCCACGCCTGGGTTAATTGCATACACCGGGTTGCCGGCCAGCTGCGCGGAGGCGGATTCGGCCACGAGGCCCATAGACAACGCCACGACAGCGATCACACCGATAATCCGTTTCATCTTCACTCTCCTGATTACTGGAAAACGATACCCCCAAGCCAGGCCGGAAGTGGCCCAGCCCAGGGTTATTATCGATCGTTCGGCTACATACCTAAAGCCTGCGATCTACCCAGTCAATAGTGATTTGTAACGGATATGTCCGTATCCTGCGTCACTTTCGTGGTCGAATGGAAGATCTTCAGCGCAGCCAGACTGCACTGATCGAGATACCCTGCATATCGCCGAGGCCAACGCTAACTCTGGCATCGAACATCCGACTCAGCCTGAAATCACCGCCGATGCCCAAGGCGAAGTGGAGATCCAAGTCCCGGTTCTGTCCCTCCGTTAGAAACGCTGTGGGTTGCACATAAGGAACGATGCTTACTTCCGAGTCCTCGACATCGAGGCGGCGTCCCATCGATAGGCCGACGGGGATTATTACCGTGGTTGCATCTTCGATGAACTGTGCCCCCAGGCCAAACACGACGGCACCATCCAGCGGGAACTGCTCGGAGTGATCCAAAACGCGCTGACGAACGTTCACACCAGCCATGAAGATCGCGTCACCCGCGCTTGGATCCCAGACGCCTCCCCTGAGTCCGATATCGAACTTCCCACTTCCAAATCCGTAAAGTCCTTCGGCAGCTACCCCGCCACCATCGTCCGGGAAGCTCAAAGTGCCTCCAAACTCATGTGCGTCGAATGCGCGATATGGCGCGTTGAAGGCAGTTGTTCCCGTTGCTTGAGCTTCAGCAGAGCCACCATAAGCAACCAGCAACGACAGCACTAGAATCGCTCCAATCTTACGATTCATTGGTCTCTCCTTCGGCGTGTTCCGCAATGACATTCACGACATCATCCAATACCTGGAGAACGCCACCACGCACGTATAGAAGCTTGTCATCGCCACCCTCTTGCCGAACGGTCAATTTACCTTCGCCCAGCAGTGTCATGAACGGCGCGTGTCGAGGCAGGATGCCTACTTCTCCGTCGTGAGCTGGAGCGACGACCGATGTCGCTTCGCCTTCGAACACCGATTCTTCAGGTGAGATTACGGTTACCCGCATCAAGCAGCTCCCAGCTTCTTGGCGTTCTCGACTACTTCTTCGATGCCACCGGCCATGTAGAATGCCTGCTCCGGTAGATGGTCGAATTCGCCTGCTACCACGCGTTCGAAGGTCTCAACCGTGTCTTCGAGTTTGACGTACTTGCCTTCCATGCCCGTGAACTCGGCAGCAACCGAGAACGGCTGCGAGAGTAGCTTCTGTACCCTACGGGCGCGAGCCACGATAAGTTTGTCTTCCTCAGACAACTCGTCCATTCCGAGAATCGCAATGATGTCCTGGAGATCCTTGTATCGCTGCAGGATCTGCTGGGTGCCCACGGCCGCGTTGTAGTGGCGATCACCCAAGAACTGCGCGTCCAGGATGCGGCTGGAGGAATCGATCGCGCGGGCGAAGGAGAAACTCAGCCTCAGCG
>CAYTDU010000279.1:0-6926 GCA_964436395.1 uncultured Gemmatimonadaceae bacterium
GAGAGCGCGCCTTGTCGACGCGGTAGAACCGCTCGAAGATCTGCGGGAGATGCCCAGCGGGGATGCCGATGCCGGTGTCGGTCACCGTGAATTCCACAGAATCGCTATTCTGTTTGACTGAGACGGTTACAGTCCCGCCGGATTGCGTGTAGCGGATGGCGTTGTCGATGAGGTTCACCAGCAAACGCTTGAGCCGGGCCCGATCGCCGTTGACCACTACGGATGCCATAGATCCCGTGGTAAGAGTGACGTCTTTCTCCTCGGCCAGCGGCATCATCGTGGCAATTGTCTCCCAGGCGATCTCAGCCAGATCGACCAACTCAAGATCCAACGTGTCCTGGCTCGCATCGGCACGCGCCAGAGTGAGCAACTGATCGATGAGTCGATTCATGTTCTTGGCTTCGTCGACAACGATCGCCAGGGCATCGCGGTAGTCGTCAGCGGGGCGCTTCCTGCGCAGTGCCAACGATGCCTCGGCCTCGATGACCGACAGCGGCGTGCGCAGCTCGTGCGACGCATCGTCGGTGAACTGACGCTGTCGATGAAAAGCGCGTTCGAGCCGTTCCAACATCGCGTTGAGCGTCGCGGCCAGCCGGCCAAGTTCGTCGTTGGTCTTCACGTCGATCCTACGAGAGAGGTCAGTCTCCTCGATCTTGCGGGTCGTCTGAATCATCCGATCGACCGGCTTGAGCGCACGGCGGGCGAGGAACAGGCCTCCTCCTGTTGACAACAGCAACGTCAGCGGACCAGCGAGAAAGAGCGTGCGCCGCAGAGTTCCAAGGGCGGAGACGATGTTGCCCATCGGTTGGCCCACGACGAGAACCATGGGGGGCGGTGGTGCTTGCTCTCCCCGTGGCGTTTCGGTTGCCGCCGAAGGCTCAGCCGAAACCGGAGGGGCACCCGACCCGGGGGGTGAACCTGGAGGAGGATTCTGTCTCGATCCAGGAGAATAGAAAGGTGTGAGGTACAGCCGAAGCTGCGTTCCGTCGGGCGCACGCGTGGTGACGAATACTGGGGAAACGGAAATCGCCGTTTCCACCCACTCGAGGTCGACGACGTGACTGATCTCGCGCGTGGAGGCAGAAAGGGTGAAGGAATCTTCTTCTTTGGTGTAGAACCCGATGATCTCGCCGAGTGCCTCTTCAAAGCCACTGTCGGCGAGGACCTGTTGGATGTCCCGCGTGCCGATCAGTTGCGCCGATCGATGGATGAGGGCACGGTCAAGGTTTCGATGAAGCGTGTGTGAGAGATAGGTGTACACTCCGAAGCTCAGGCCGATCAAAAGGATTGCGAGTACGGCCAAATACCAAACGGTGAACCGAAACTTGATGCTCTGCGCAAGCCTCATGGTTTCCTCAGCCGATACCCGGCCCCACGCACTGTCTCGATGAAGCTGTCTTCACCTTGGCGATCGATCTTCTTGCGCAGGCGGCGAATGTAGACATCGACGAGGTTCGACACGCTGTCAAAATCGTAGTTCCAGGCGTGCTCCTCTATCATCCCCCGCGTGATCACCGCGTCGGGGTTTCGCATCAGGTACTCCAAGACAGCGTATTCCTTGGTCGTCAGTTCGATTTCGTCGGTTCCGCGGTGAAGCCGCCGCGTCACGGTATCCAAAACGAGATTACCGATGACGAGACCGGTCGATCGGGACGGCGCGTGCCGCCGGGTCAGAGCACGGACCCGGGCAACCAGCTCGTCGAACGCGAACGGTTTGACGAGATAGTCGTCGGCACCGGAGTCGAGGCCTGCGACGCGATCGGGGATAGCGTCCTTGGCGGTCAGCATCAGAATCGGTACGTCGCTTCTCTCCTCGCGCAGGTTCCGGCAGACCGTCACCCCGTCGATCTTCGGCATCATGATATCGAGGATCACGAGATCGTAATCGTTGATCTCGGCGAAATACTGCCCCTCTTCGCCGTCGTGGGCAACATCGACGGCGTAACCCTCTTCAGTAAGCCCGCGATTTATCACAGAGCACAAGCGCACATCGTCATCGACAACCAGAATGCGCATCCGTCCCTCCCAGACATTGCAAGAATGATTATAGGGCGATTCGATGAACGCAACATGAACTGACGATTGGCAGCCTATGGTCGCTTTGTGTGGATCGGAAGCTCTGTTTCGCTGCCGCGGCAGGTGCAAACTCAGAACTGGGTCGGCTAGAGGCTGCGTTCGCTGCTCAGTGCGAGACCACCAGCCAAAGCGTGAACGTATATACAGACTCCGATTTGTCCCACGCGGGCGCATACGTCAGCTCCAACTTCATCGGCTCTCCGGGGAGGGTGTGAGAAACTGATTCCAACTGTATAACAAACGTGCCGGGTGTATCAGTTGAACCGACATTTGACTGACCTAGATCAGCGAGAAATTGCCCGTTGCTTAGGGGAGAGACGATCGCGGGATCGTAGGAATTCAACTCCCAAGCATAGCCGCTGTCACCCTCGGCCGGCAGCTGAACGACGACGCGATCGCCAACCTCGATCGCCGCCGTGCTGTCACGGTCCTTCCACCCGAACCGATGAATGACAGAGGTTGCTGTGGGGCTCGCGTCAATCCATTCGTAGCTGAGCGAGTCACGGACGATCTTGAGCAACCCCACTGCGTTCTTGAACCAGTAGTATTCAATCTCCCCCGTGGCTTCGTTGCGGACCCCGATCTTCCAACAGTCGAGGAAGATGCCGGAATGAAGCGTGAGCGTCTCGGGAAACAAGCAATCGGCCTCGTAGGTTTGCTCACCGATGCGATAGGTCCACTGCTTCTCTTCCGCAAACGGAAGGTCGATGACCCGCGCGGGGTTGCTGAAGATCATCAGCTCCCCGTTCTCACTCCGCCCGTATTCCAGCACACCGCGCGAATCCCGATGCACGTAGTACAGTCCCTCTGTACTGTCGGGCGCTTCCTGATAGAGGACGTAGAGTTCCGTTCCATCGGCTGCCACGACGGTGCCCAAGATTTCTGCCAACAGGTCGGGACCCGGATGATGAGTGGGGCGGTGATCGGCGGTGGCATCCCGATACTGCCACCAGGCGCCCACTCGATAGGCAATCGGATCGCTTAAAAGGCTGGGCTCAAGGTTTGGCGTGGCGATCTTTTGGAAGTCGAGTGTTGGCGTGCTTGGCAGAGGTTGATCCAAAGGAGGCGGCCAAAGGCCGGCACATCCCGTGAGGAGGACCGTCGCCATTACGGACAAGACGCTCGTAAATCGCTGCACATGACGCACTAGCATAGCGGGCCTTCCCTCTCGACAAAGCGCATTGCTTCGTAGCAACCCTCTGTCATGGACATCCACATCTTCCTGATCCACTACGAGTCTACCACAATCGGCAGAACAGGGCAGTATCCTGTCGGTTGTTGGCTTGGCTGCGTCTCCGGAACAGCCTTCCGACAACTTCAAGGACACTCGCAGAACCAAGACCCATATTACGGGAATTCTGACTTCTACATAACATTTTCGCTGTCGTTGCGAACTGTACTCGGCGCAACCGCAGCGAGAACCGGCGGACGAAAGTTCTAGGTATGTTGATCTCGGGCGTGCCCTAGCGGGCTACTTTAAGTTATCTAGCAGAACCCCTCAACGGGCGGCTTTTCTGTTGCAGATTCTCTGAATCGGACCAAAAAGAAGGGTGCAGCTCGTGCCAGGTTATGCTGGTTCTCCTTAGGTAATGATTCCACCCCTTGACATTACCTATAAACGCAGTATAATATAAGTGTGGCGATGAGATACCCGAATGGCGGAGGTGATTGCAGGGAAGGAACAGACACAATTGAGAGAATGAATGTAGCCTCTTAGAACCGCAAAAAGGCAAACCGCTCGAAAGAGCGGGGCGCAAAGCTACGGCCTAACAGGTATAACGAAACGGCAAACCCGCAGTGATGCGGGGGCGCAAAGCCTAGAGTCTCTCGTAGATCGTCTGGCTGCCGTGGTGTACCTAATGGTGGCAGAGCTGCACAAGCTAGCCATTAGGAGGTGGTAAACATGAAGAGGCTTTTTGCATTTGTAGTGGCAGTTTCTTTGATGTTGGCAGTAGGTGTTGGTCTGTGGGCGGCTTCCGATCTTGATCGAGGAACACCGCCACTTTCGGCCAGTTTATCCCCAGTGGTCCAATGGAGCGCGAACAGTTGGATTTTTCTGTACATTCCCGATGCGGACATGACCGTGGATTTGGGAGTGACTGATGACTCTTTGTATGACCCAGTTACGGATACGTGGAAGCCGTTGACTTCGGGAACGAAGAATGTCTATGTGTCGGGAAACATCTCGTTTTCTCTGAGAGTGACTGCCGCCAGTACAACCGCCGATTTGGCCCGCTTTGAGATCACTGGCGGAGACCTAGGTGGATTCGTAAGTCTTGATACGAAACGGACTCTGAAATCAGGAGGCTCCGGCATGACCCATATTGACGACATTCAGTACCAATACGTCCCGAGCTGGGATGATGCTCCTGGGAACTACTCAGTGACTGTTACCTACACCGTGACAGCTCCCTGATTCTCCCGAGCGTGCAGCGGGGCCAGTGCACATTCTGCTGGCCCCTTTTCTTCTATATTAGTAACCCCATCTACCCCTCAAGTCTTGACCAAATTCGCCCGAAAGCAGATCTGTGAGCATCCGGAGTCCGATCTTTGCTTTCGGTGTTCGGCTGCAAACTACCCCGACACATAGCGCTAGGCAGCGTGCAGCTCTTGCTACAGCTCGTTGGTCTGCGGTTCACGCTATCGAAGCAAATTCCAGAATTCCGCAGACTGGACTCGATCGGGTGGCTGACCACAACTGGGCTCCATCCTCAACTACAGAGTTTGAATTACTATCTGGACGCCTGATAATGGACTACTAGCCTTTCCAACACAGTGATCCAAAGGAGTGTGTGGATGGTGTCCGAGGATGGACGGTCCTGCGAACCACGTGAGGTGGTTAGGGCGGTGGACCACACTGCGCGGACGATCCCCCGGTGCACGTTTCCATCGATGCCAAGCAGACCGTCTTAAGCGAGCCGAGATGGAGGTGTTTCTGTCTACCGCCCGCGCCATTGCGCTGAGTCCGTGTGATTGTCGAGTCAAGCGCGGCAACTGCGACGGGCCGGTGGAGGCGTGTCTGTCGGTGAATCCGTGGGTGGCAGAAGAGATGCTTGCACACGCAGGCTGGCGGATCGTCACGATTGAAGAGGCACTCGATGTGCTACGCCGCTCGCACGAGGCCGGCCTTGTGCACCTTGCCTACCGACAGCGGGATCAGGAAATAAGCCAGATCTGCTCCTGTTGCTCGTGTTGTTGCTGGTCTTTGAACGCCCTGAAACGGTTTGATTACCACGACGCCATTGCCGAATCGGCCTACGTAGCGACGTACGATCCGAGGCTCTGCAGCGGCTGCGGCGTGAGATGTTTGAGAGCATGGGGTCTTCCGACCCATCCGTGCTCGACCGAGTGGCCAGCGCCAGCGGCGACTACTTCGGACACACCCTTCCTACCGAGGATTTCCGGGCATGGGTGGCACAGGTTGATGGTGCAGTTGTTGCCGGTATCGGGTTGGTGATTCACAGCGTCCCGCCGACGCCGCACAATCTCCTCGGTAAGGAAGGCTACATCATGAATCTGGTTACGAGACCTGCCTGGCGCGGGGCATCGGAACGGCGTTGCTGTAAACCGTTCTGGATACCTTGCGGGCAGAGGGAATCCCGGTGGCAAGCCTCCACGCGACATCCGAAGGGCAGGGCATCTACGAGGCGGCCGGGTTCGAGTCGAACAACGAATGGGTCGGCCTCCTGCAATAACAGTGTCCAGGTGAATCACTCAACCGTGCCGGCCTGCGGGTCAGTCGGCTGCGGGAAGGACCGTGACGATCTCCTCGAACGGAAACCACAAGTCGTGGACGGCCCATGTCGCCCACTGCGGGTCACGATAGCTCAGCGACGCCCGCCGGTGATGAAGACGGCCTTCGGGATGTTCCGGGGGCACAATCACCTGATACCGGAGGGTGAACGTTTCGCCGGTATGCAGATCCGCGGGTTGACTTCCGTCGTCGGTGATTGCGGCAACGGCCTTCCATCCGGGAGTATAGGTGGTGGACCAGGACCAATACATCGGATTGGCGCCCAATTCGCGTGGGTTGGCGTAGATCACCGTGCACACCTTCTGCTGTGCATCCTGCTCCGCGTTATTGGTGAACACGCTGGCAGTAGGCGTCCCGGCAAGTGCGAGGTAGGTGTACTCAAGATCGGGCAGGACGCCGTATACCAGGACGCCGGTGTACGGCAACCCGTCCACGACAAACTGCCGTCCGCGAGCGGAGCGTACCCCTGTATTGGTCGTTGTGAGCGTGTAGGTGAGAGGGTCGCCCGCTCTGACCTCCACGGGCGCTACCTGTACGTCCAGCTCCAACAGCAGCCACCCCTCCCGCATGTAGAACGGCTTGAGGAGTCCTGAGAAATGGACGATCGCCAGGATCACTGCCACCGTCAGCAGGGCCTTGGCCGCGTTTTGCGCCCTGCTGCGGGGTCTCCCGGACAAAAAGACGCTTGCGATCAAGGTGATCACACCCGAGGCCGCAGACATCACAGCAAAAACCCACGGTTCGATGCTGGCCAGCAGTCCGACGGGGATCATCAGAAACAGCAGGAAGAACACCGCGGTCGAGATCCTGCGGACAAATGGCCACCATCGCCTGATGTTCATGAATCTCTCCTCACTTCTTTCCTTCACTTGGATACAGCGGACATGCCTGGCTCCCCAGTCGATGATTGTCCCTCATAAAGGCTCATCTGACCAACTTCAGCCCGTGGTTCCGGGAGTTGGTTTTTGGGTTCGTGGCGTTGTCGGTGGTGCTCTTGCCGGTGCGACAAGTACGCCTTACACTGTCGCCAGCAGAGACAGCTTTCAATAGAGCGGAAACGCAAAGGGGTAAGAGGAATGTTTGTCAAGCAGTTTAC
>CAYTDU010000280.1:0-3560 GCA_964436395.1 uncultured Gemmatimonadaceae bacterium
CGTGCGCAGGACGAGACTGTCCTTTTTGAACGCGATGTGATTTGCCGTAGGGTCGTCTCGCTCGATGCGAAAGAGAAGAACCGTGGCTCCCGGGAAGGCGGATCGGTCGATCGTGATTTGGCAAAAACACGTGTAGCCGAGCGGATCGCCGGCTGACGAAACGTTGGGAAGGGTGACCTGCTGCGTTTGAAAGAGGCCTCCCATCGTGCCGCTGCCCGGAAAGCCGTAGATCAGCCGAAATTCGGCCGGGAACCCTCTTCCGCCGCCCACGCGGTTGGTAGCCAGGGCGGTGATGTCTACGATGAGCGGTTCTGGACCGGGAGTGATGTTCTCGAACAGCCACTCCGCATCATGATCGAGCGCGCTGTCGCGCAGCCACGTCCAACCCGCAATGCTATCACCGTTGGCAGCGAACCTTGTTGCCGCGAGTCCCTCTTCCGAGGAGAGCAGCATCGGGCAGACGAGGGCAATGGCACACGCGAATAGAATGCCTGAGCAAAACAGTTTCATAAGGCTTCGCCTCCTGTCATACCACCTCATTGAGTCTTGTCTTCTGGTATAGTGCTGCGAGGACCGAAAAAGCAAATGGCGAACATTGCGAGGGGGCACCTCTGTGGAAAAAAACGGGACATAACACCTGTTTCTCCTCCTGTGGAAATCCGCGGCGGGGCAGAGACGTTCCTGAAATCACGTGCCGTGTCAAGCGAGATTCTCTCAGTTCACCTCGCGGGTGGCTCTTCTGCTGTCCTTCTTTCGCAGATGAGGTCTTTGCCTGTAAGTGTTGGGAGCCTGGTCACGGGGCAACAACGATCTTTTGAACCCCGACAAAGTCCAAAAGCTCGGTGTACTCGCCCAGTACTTCCAAGCATAGTCTAGCGGCTTCTCGGATGCGCTCCATCACCTCATCCAGGGATCTGGCTTGAGTATGACATCCGTACAGAGCCGGAACAGACGCAACGTAGTAGCCTTCGGAATCCCGCTCCATAACAACGCTGAACTCTCTTTGCACGACTCGGCCCTTCGAAGAAGGGTTTGTCTTATTATACAGCAACTGGCCTGCCGCATTTTCAGTCCCCGACTGTCTGGGTACCAAGGATCGATGTGCTCAGCATCTCCGGGACATCAACGGATTGAGGCTTAGAGATGCTGCTTCTTTTGCCTGCTGCTTTTCAACACTCCATAATTGAAGTATTCACGGCTAGTCTCCCCGCGTATTCCAAGGAGGTTTGTGCCGATGTCGATTCGTGCCGTTGTTGTTGCATTGAGCCTATTGGTCGGGACTCTATCCGCGCCCCTTGTTGGGCAGGAGGAAAACTACGCGCCCAGCTGGTCGCCTCAACCGGTCGATGGGGTGATTGCGGAACTACAAGATCTCGATTTCGATGCGTTCGTCGATCGCTCGTATTGGCAGTACATGCTGCGGTTTCCGGAGCAGCTCACGTACATGGGGGTAGCAGAGGCATTTGGAGTCCGGAACGATCGAATGAATGACTACTCCGATGACTACGTTCGGGACACCCAGAGGCTGGAGGCGGCGCTGCTGGCGCAACTGCAGGGATACGATCGCGCTGCGCTTTCCTCACAGCAGCGGCTGACCTACGATGTCTACGGGTGGTACCTCGATGATCTCGTGCGAGCGCATCCTTTTATGTATTACGACTACCCGGCGAGCGATTTCTACGTCACAAGCTGCCACTTCAAAGTGTACGACCTGCTCACCGAGGCGCACCCGATCGTCAGTGTCCGGGATGTTGAAGACTACATTGCACGACTGTGTCAGGTTGGCACGCAGTTCGATCAAGTGATCGAAGGGCTCGCCTTGCGCGCGGAGGCGGGGATCGTCGCTCCACAAAGCATCCTCACCCAGGGGGTGAGATCGATCGCAGGCTTCACCCGCGGGCGAGCGACGAGCAGCCCGTTCTACAAAACACTGAGCGCAAAGCTGGAAGCGGTGGACGGAATCAGCAATCAACAGAGAACGGACTACCTGCGGGTCGCTGAGAAGGCGATCGACGAGGTCGTGATTCCTGCCTACAAGCGGTTATACGACGCCGCGAGCGGACTGGTGGACATCGCACCGGAGCAAATCGGCTACTGGCAGTATCCGAGAGGGCATGCGTACTACGCGCACATCTTGCGGCACCACAATCAGACGCAGCTTACCGCGGATGAGATCCACGACATCGGACTGCGCGAGGTGGAGCGGGTCGAGCGAGAGATTCGAGAGATCGCTTCTGCACTTGGCATTTCGAATGACGCCTCGATCGCGCAGATCTTCGAGTTGGCGGCGCGCGACGGCGGGACACTCTACGGGGCAGCTGTCGTCGAGGAATATGATCGGATGATCGAAGCGGCGAAAGCAGGTTTGACTGATGTCATCTCGCCGCTTCCGGTGGCGGAGGTGATCGTCAAGGGCAGCCCCGTGGGCGGTTACTACACACCACCGGCGCGGGACGGTTCACGGCCCGGAGCCTTCTACGCTCCGACGCAAGGGCCGCAGCCGCGGTATTCCATGCCCACGCTGGCGTACCACGAGACGGTCCCCGGCCATCACGTGCAGCTTTCGATCGCGCAAGAACTCGACATCCCGCTTGTCCGTACCGAAGCGGAATTCCTCGGGCACATCGAGGGATGGGCACTGTATGCGGAGCGACTGGCGTGGGAGCTGGGGTGGTACGAAGACGACTTCTACGGCAACCTCGGTCGATTGCAGGACGAGATGATGCGAGCAGTGCGGCTGGTCGTGGATACCGGCATACACGCCGAGGGCTGGGATAGCGGCGAGGCCGTTTCCTACTTCGCCGAGCACACCGGGCAGTCCCGTGGCTACTCCCAGTACCAGATCAACCGCTACGCTGCCTGGCCGGGTCAGGCAACCGCTTACATGCTGGGACGGTTGAAGATCCAGGAGCTGCGCGAACGCGCCGAGAACGCGCTCGGCGACCGATTCGACCTGTCGGGGTTCCACGACGTGGTGCTGCGGAACGGGAATCTCCCTTTGTCTGTGCTGGAGCGGCTCGTCGACGCCTACATCGCTGAAGGCTTGGCCGGCTAGATTGATCCAACAGCCGTATAGTGAATCTGAGAAGATCCGGTCATACGCGCTGCTCGCGGCGGTCGCGCGCGATGGCCTGGGGATCGCGCGCGACCGGATCGCCGTAGCCGCCGCCTCCCGGAGTGCGCACGCTCACCGTCTCTCCCGAGTGTACGGTTAGAGTGCCCTTCCCGGGAAGCGGCGTTTCTTCGCCGTTGCGGATGAGCACGTTCTCTCCCGCTTCGCCCGGCGCTCCGCCGGCCAGGCCGTACGGTTTCGTCGTTCGACGATCGGTGAGAAGGGAGACCCGTGCCGTGTGCCCGATCACGGTGATGTCGCGGCGGACGCCCGCGCCGCCGCGAAAGCGGCCGGGCCCGCCGCTACCGGGAATCAGCTCGTAGCGTTCAACGCGGAGAGGGTAGGCGGTCTCCAGCGCCTCCACCGGCGTGTTCAGGGTGTTGGTCATGTGGGAGTGGATTCCGTCCACCCCGTCGGCGTTCGGCCGTGCGCCGAAGCCGCCGGCGAT
>CAYTDU010000280.1:3660-6923 GCA_964436395.1 uncultured Gemmatimonadaceae bacterium
GCGACGGAGAACGGCATCGCTCCGAGATGAACGGGGATCGATTCGGCCTGGGCGACCATCGTGCCGCGGCCGTCAAATAGGGCACAGGAGCAGTCTCGTCGCTCCTTGATGTTCGGGCTGTACGCGCTGCGGACGAGGTTGGCGTTCATCTCGTCGGCGACCGCAGCGAACGCATGCCGCAGCACCTCCAGGGTGATCGGGTCGATCGCGGCAGGGCTTGTGGTCATTGGACCTCCACAATCAGGTTTCCGTACCGATCGGCCCGTCCGACGGTCTCCGGTGGTAGAAGGACCGTTGTGTCCGCGCTGAGGACAATGGCGGGGCCGTGAAGCTCGTCTCCTTGCGCAAACCCGTCTCGGTGTGCAACCTTCGTCTCGATCGGGCCTTCCATGCTGAACCAGGCCGGTTTCACGGTGGCCTCGACCGCTTCTCCGACCTGCGGAGTGAACGTGACCCGCTCTCCGGGTCCGACAGCCTGAACCCGGATCGCCACCAATTCGATTGGTTCGTCCGCCGCGGCGTGTCCGTAGAGGCATTGGTGCTCGTTGTGAAAAGCGGTCTCCAGCTGGTCGATGACAGTGGGGTCGATCGCCAGCGGCTCCAGTAAGCCGAGGTCTCCTCCAGGCAGTGGAACGGTGATCTCGTGGGCCTGGCCGAGGTAACGCAGGTCCGCTGAGGCCTGGAAGCTCATCGCCTCCTTGCTCACTCCATCTGCGAGAAGCTCCTCCTTCCCACGCCGGCACAAATCTGTGAGAATCTCCTTGAGTATCTCCGGCTCAACCTCACGCAACGGCCGCACGAGTCCCCGCCCAAAGTCGTGGCCGAACTTGGCGGCGAGAAGGCCGAATGCCGACAGGACTCCAGCGACTGCCGGAACGACCACCATGGGAATGGCAAGTTGACGAGCGATGGAGACCGCGTGAAGTGGGCCCGCACCGCCGAAGGCAAGGAGCACGAAGTCGCGCGGATCGTACCCGCGTTCGATCGAGATCACCCGGATCGCCCGTTCCATCGCCGCGTCAGCGACCTTGAGAATACCCAGTGCCGCTGCCTCGACGGTAAGATCGAGCGGCGTTGCCACTGTTGCAACCGCCTTCTTTGCGGCGGCTTCGTCGAGGCGGTGAAGCCCACCCAGGGGGCGGTCCAAAAGGAGGTGCCCCAGCACGAGGTGGGCATCGGTCACGGTCGGCTCGGTTCCGCCGCGGCCGTAACAGGCCGGTCCCGGCGATGCCCCCGCGCTTTGGGGTCCGACGCGCAGCACACCGCCGCTGTCCAACCAGGCGATGCTTCCCCCTCCGGCACCGATCGTGTGCACCTCGATCATTCGATGGCCAATTGGGTGACCCCCAATCTTGCCCGTTGTTGTTCGGCCGATCTCTCCGTTTTGAATCAACGCAACGTCGCAGCTTGTCCCACCCATGTCCAGGGTGATCAGCTGATCGAATCCGGTAAGCTGTCCGATGGCTCGTGCTCCCTCTACTCCTGCTGCCGGTCCGGAAAGCAGAATCCTCGCGGGGTCGGCCTGTGCATATTTCGCCCGCGTGATGGCTCCACTCGATTGCATAATCTGCCAGTTTGCACCGAGGCCAAGCCGATGTGCTCCCTGTTCCAGGGAAGTGAGATAGCCGCCGATCACCGGCTGCAACGCAGCGCTGACAACAGTTGTCGAGGTCCGTTCGTACTCTCGGAACTCGGGGAGGACATCACACGACAGGGACACCGGCAGTTCCAGATTCGCCTCGATGTGTTTCCCCACCGCGCGCTCATGGGTAGGGTTGAGATAGGAGAAGAGGAACACCACCGCCACCGCCTCAACCCCATTCTCGCGCAACCACGGGATTAGACGCTCTACCTCTTCCTGATCCAACGGACGGAGCGTTTCACCGCGAGCATCGATTCGTTCGGCAAGCTCGACGCGCAGATCGCGCGGAACGATCGGAGCGATCCGTTCGAAGAACAGATCGTAGAGATTCGGTCGATTCTGCCGTCCGATTTCGAGAACGTCGCGAAATCCACGCGTGGTGACGAGGGCGGTCCTCGCCCACTTCCGTTCCAGCAGGGCGTTTGTGGCGATGGTCGATCCGTGCGCAATTCGCCTGACCTGGGCCGGGACTACTTCTCCCTGCTCGATGAGCCGAGCGAGTCCGTCGATTACCCCGTCTGCCGGTGCCTGCGGAGTGGACGAGACCTTGAACAGGCGGAGCCTACCGTTGTCGATGACAACGATATCGATGAACGTTCCGCCGATGTCAATCCCGATGACCGTGTGCATGGGAGACGAGTGGCTCGCACGCGACGCGCTGTTGGACATTCCTAGCCAACTTCGATTAAGCGGTCTTTGGGGAAGCGTGTCAGGATTTCGTATCCGTCATCCGTGATGAGTACGTCATCCTCGATTCGCACGCCTCCGAAGCCGGGAATGTAGATGCCCGGTTCCACCGTGACCACCATTCCCGGCTTCAGCGTGTCCGTGGTCCGCTGAGACAATACGGGCGCCTCGTGCACCTCGAGTCCGACGCCATGCCCGACGGGGCCGAAACAGGATTCATCGTACGGCGAGGCCGCGACCACCTCTCGAGCTGCCGCGTCGCAGAGCCTCCCATTGGTTCCGGGTTGCAGTGCCTCGATGCCGGCGCAGTTGGCCCGTAGAACAACGTCGTAGATCTCCCGCATCTTCGCTGATGGCTCCCCCACGGCGAAGGTTCGCGTGATGTCGGCGTTGTAGCCTTTGTACTGGGCGCAGAAGTCGATGAGGAGAAAATCTCCCTGTTTCATGGTTCTGCGGCCCGGTCGGTAGTGCTGGATCGATGTGTTCTCTCCCGAGGAGAGGCCGACAGACGACGGCGGGCCCTCCCCCTTTTCTCGTATGATGCACTCCAACCGAAACGCGACTTCCGTTTCGTCCATTCCAATCTTGATCTCATCAAGAAGGTTGGCGAGGGATTCCTCCGAGATGCGGATCGCTTCACGGATCAGTGCAATCTCCTGCGCATCCTTCACCGACCGCAATGCCTTGACGGGGTCTTCCAGTGTAACGACCTCAATGTCGGTCACCCGGCGCAGCTTCTCCACCAACGAATAGGAGATCCTCCAGCCGGCCACAGCTATCCGCTTGATTCCTCGTGCGTGGATTGCGCAAGCAAGTTCGTCCATGTAGTCAAACGTTGCCGGTTCAAGCGGCAGGTCAGGCACTTCACGCTGTGCTTGTTCGAGGTAGCGGCCGTCGGTAAGAAGCAGTGCTTCTTTCGGCAAAACGAGGAGGA
>CAYTDU010000281.1:0-6923 GCA_964436395.1 uncultured Gemmatimonadaceae bacterium
TCTGCCCAGGGTTTCAACGACGTCCGTGGCTGTCATGACCTCACCGTTATGAAACCTCACGTTTTCACGCAAGAAAAACGTCCAGGTTCGCGCATCCTCTCCGACTTCCCATCTCTCCGCCAGGGAAGGCTCGTATTCACCATCCTCATCCAGCTTCACCAGAGCCTCATAGATGGAGAAGACGATACCGAGCCGGTCGGAGGCGTCACTGGCAATATGGGGATCCCCAATCGAGACAGACGACTGAACGACCGTCAGGACGTTTGGAGACCCACAACTCGAGAGCAAGATTGCAGGCAGCAGCCATCCCAAAGCCTTCGATATGTGCTTTTTCATTCCTGAACATCTCCCGCTGGTGGATAGGTGGCAGGTAAGCTACCCGGAGTTGCCGAACGCTGCAAAATCGTGACGGACGGTAGGTAGATCCCGAAGGTTGTTCTCGTCCTGCGTGCAAAACCATACTTCATAGCGGTTTATTGCTTGTCAAATGAAACAACGTCATGCGCGGGCGTAAGGTATTGTTGTGCCCGCCGGGCGTACCAAGATGGGGAGTGATTGTGTCTACAAAAACGGACAACACGAAGCTTCAGGTGATTGCGATGCTTGCATTGCTCGCAACTCTTTGCTCCCTGCCCAACTGGGCTTCGGCGCAGGAACGCGACCAGAACGATGTCGTGCACCCAAGCCTTCTTGAAAACTTGGAGTACCGCCAGGTTGGTCCATTCCGGGGTGGGCGTTCCACCGCAGTGGGCGGTTTTCCGGATGACCCTCATGCCTACATCATGGGAACCACTGGTGGAGGTGTATGGATCACCGAGGATGCGGGCGAGACGTGGGAGAATGTGACTGACGGGTTTCTGGACGTCAGCTCCATCGGCGCGGTGGAGGTGGCCCCCGGCGACCCCAATGTCATCTACGTCGGCACCGGCTCGGCCGGAATCCGCGGCAACGTGATCATTGGGAAGGGCGTTTGGCGCTCGACGGACAGGGGCAAGAGCTGGAAGTTCCTTGGACTTCCAAAGGCTGGCCTCATCGGGAAGATCCAGGTCGACCCCCGCGATCCTGACGTAGCCTTTGTGGCCGTACTCGGTAACGCATTCGGGAAGAACGAGGAGCGCGGCGTTTACCGAACGGAGGACGGAGGGGAAACGTGGCAACGTGTCCTCTTTGTGGCGGACTCGGTTGGTGCGGTGGACCTCGTAATGAACCCCGCAAACCCTCGGGAACTGTACGCGGCAATGTGGCGCGCAGAGCGCAAACCGTGGACTCTGATTGATGCATCCAGCGACGGAGGAGTATGGAAGACTTCTGACGGAGGAGACAACTGGACTCGACTCACCGATCGTTCCCAGGACAACGGTCTTCCTTCGGAGACGCTGTTTGGCCGCATCGGTTTGGCGCTTTCGCCGGCCAATCCCGATCGTGTATGGGCACTAATCAACGCTCCCGACCCGCATGGGGGAATTTGGCGCACCGATGATGCCGGGGAAAACTGGGAAAAGGTGAATCGTGACCGGCGGTTCCGGCAGCGGCATTGGTACTACACTCACCTGGAAGCCGATCCGGTGGACTACAACACTCTTTACGTCATGAACACGGGCACTTACCGGTCCGTGGATGGTGGCAAGGAGTGGTCATATATTCGGGTTCCCCACGGCGACGTGCACGATCTCTGGATCAACCCCCACGATCCCGACGCGATGGTGCTCGGCAATGACGGCGGTGCACAGGTGAGCCTCACAGGTGGCCGCACCTGGTCCACGATGCACAACCAACCCACGGCGGAGTTCTACCGCCTAGAAGTAGATAACCAGTTCCCCTACCGTCTCTACGGCGCTCAGCAGGACAACAGCACGATTTCGGTGTCCTCCCGGGTGGCCGGCGACCTCTCCCCAGAGCAGGACTGGTTCAGTGTGGGCGGCGCCGAGAGCGGCCATATTTCCGTTCACCCCCATCCTGACTCTTCACACATCGTCTGGGCTGGGAACTATATCGGACAGATCGATCGCACGAATCTGAAGACGGGCGAAAGCCGGAACATGATCCTCTACCCCCAGATGGGAGACGGAGTCGCGCCGCGCGATGCACGATATCGGTTCCAGTGGAACGCGCCGATTCTAATGTCGCGTCACAATCCGCGCGTGGTCTATCACGCCTCCCAGTATGTGCACCGGACCACCGATGGCGGAATGAGCTGGGAGACCATATCTCCGGACCTGACGACCAACAATCCGCAACAGCAAGGCGTCCCCGGAGGTCCCCTCCAGCACGATCACACCGGTGTGGAGGTGTACAATACGATATTTGTCCTCAGTGAATCACCGCACGACGCAGCCGAGCTGTGGGTGGGCACCGATGACGGCCGGGTGCACATCACGCGGAACAGCGGAGGGAGCTGGACCGAAATCACACCGAGCGACATGCCCGAACAGGGGACCGTCAACTCGATCGATCTCAACCCGAATCGGCCGGGGCGAGCGGTGATGGCGGTCTACAAATACAGGGACAACGACTTCACCCCCTATGTCTTTTTGACAAACAACTACGGCGAAGACTGGCGGCTGCTCACCAATGGTCAGAACGGGATTCCTGAAGACTTCCCCGTGCGAGTCGTACGAGAAGACCCGGAGCGGGAAGGGCTGTTCTATGCCGGCACCGAATTCGGCATGTTCATATCCTTAGACGACGGAGAACACTGGCAGTCGTTCCAGCAGAACCTCCCGCGGGCGTCGATCGCCGACCTTCGGGTGCACCGCCAGGATCTTGTCGTGGCCACGCATGGCAGGTCGTTTTGGATCTTGGATGACGTAACACCGCTTCACACCATGCAGGATGCCGTACACGACCAAGCTCTCCATCTCTTCCAGCCGCGCGAAACCACTCTGGCGCGCTTCCGGGCCACAGGCGGGGACCGCGCACCTGACAACGCGCCCAACGGTGTCGTTCTCAACTATTGGATTGGCGACGATGTCACTGGAGACGTGAAGGTATCGGTGCTCGACGCTACCGGTACGGTAATCCGACACTTCACCGGGTCTCTCGATCCTGATGAGGGTGGACGAGACGACGATGGTGGAGCTGAAGAAGGACTGCAGGAAGGTTCATACCCAGACACGGCCGAACGTGGCGAGACCGACGCACCCATGGAGAACGAGCCTGCCGCCGACGAACCAGACGAGCCTAAGGATCCGAACCTCGAGGAGGAGGATTTCGAGGTCGAACGCGGCATGAACAGGTTTACTTGGGACCTTCAATACCCAGGACCGGATGTAATCGAATCGGCACAGTTCTCACTCGCGTACACCGGCGGACTCTTCGCACCGCCGGGAACGTACACGATCAGGGTTGAGATTGAAGATGTTACCAGGGAAGTATCGGCCGTGGTTGGGTTGGACCCACGCATTCCCACAGTCTCCCACTCGGACATGAATGCCCAATTCGAGCTGGCACGGCAGGTTCGCGACCGTCTCACCGAAGTCCACGCCGCGATCAAGGAGATCCGTTCAATCCGTGAGCAGGTCGAAGGCATCCTCGGCAAACTCAAAGAGGACGAAGAACGCGAACAGTTGGTGGATGTTTTGGACAGCCTCTGGCAAGATCTGGCAGAGGACCTCGAAGAGGCCGAGAAGGCGGTCATACAAACCCGCAACGAGTCGGGGCAGGATCCGATAAACTTCCCATCCAGGTTGGACGACCAACTCGCATACCTGTATAGCCATGTCACGACATCCTACGGGAGGCCGACACAGGGTGCCAACCAGCGGTTTCAAGATCTGGTGGATGTTACACAACCTGTCCTGGATCAGCTGAGTGGGCCCGTGCGGGAACAGGTAGCGGCTTTTTCCCGGATTCTCGCAGAAGCCGGGATTGGAGCAGTGATTACGAAGCAACGTTGAACACGACGGGGCGCACCGCCGCCGAGACAACGGGAGCGGTGCGCCGGCGGTCTTTCTATCCCGCCCTACACAGGACAAGATGCGAGCGTGCAGAGCAGACGTCGGAGGTGTTGATGATCAACTGCAGCAAGTGCGGAAGACCTATCGGGGAAGGGGAAGAGAAAAAGCCCACTGCTTCTATTTCCGGAAGCATCATGGGCGATGAACACACCGAATCCTGGTATTTCTGCCCGGACTGCCAGGTGTACACGCTAGAGGATTACCGCGATCGTTTCACCAACGAGGATACGGTGAAAGTTCGTGACCCTATCGACAAAGCGACAGGCGATGCGAAGGTAGCACTCATCCGGAAGTGTCCGGAACCATGGGACAAGCACTGCCGCTGCAAGGCGCACCGGAAGTACTTCGGCGGCTGGTTGGATTAGGTAGTCAATATTCTGATATCCGCAGTCTGAGCGTACACCGAAACAACGGATCAGTGTCTTGAACGAAGAGTTCGCCACGATAGAGCGCGAGAACAGCGCATTTTGGGCGAGAATGCTGCGCGAACGGTTCGAACGGGACGTCGAACTAGCGATTGACTGGGACTCGTTTGAGAACGACTCCTCAGAATCCGGCTGGCCACTCTATCCTTTGAACATCCAGGAAGCAGGCGTAGAACGGCTACTCTACGCCATCACCGGCCTGATGGACAAGGACGAGAAGTTCAAAACCGCCGCCATTGACAGTATCCAATCCATCCACATCTCGAGCGCAAAAGACCTTCGCGCTGTGAGACTACTGTTCCACAAGAGGTGCGTCACCTACCGCTGTTTTGCGGGAGACTGGAATGGCTATTTCGGTATCGAACAGATGCAGCAGTATCTGGGTGACAAAGTCCCGAGGAAGACCCAGTTGCGCAGGAAGTTGGAGCGTTGGGTGCGCGGGCTGCTCTCTTCTACGGAGAAAGCAGAAGCGGTTCAGGCAAAGCCAACATCCGCACCGGAGGCAGCACCGGAACATGAGGAGATGGAATACGAAGCTGATCTCGATTCAGACGATCAGCCTGAGCATCAGCACACGGCCGAACGCACTATCCCGCAGTATGACACAGCACTCCGAACCGAACTCGAGTCTCTCTACAACGGCTTCCTGCGAGCTTTGGAGGACAGAGACCTCGCCACACTGCTGAGTCTTGCTGATGTAACCAAGACCGATGAGGAGACGTTGAGGAGCGAACAAGAGAAGGACGGGTATGCCAGCTTCTCGAAATGGCTTCTGACAACCTACCCGAGTCTGGAGGATGTTTCGTTCATTTCCCTGAGGACCGAAGGCGAAGACCTTGCCGGTTACTACATGGCATGGCTACCGCCTTACACGCGTGAATACCTGAGTCTCACACTCATTCGGTATCTGAAAATCGGCGGGGAATGGAAGATTGTTTTGCGCCTAACGGAAATGGCGAGTGCGCCATTTCGAGTGCGCAGGGATGAAGACACCCTGGTGAAGGCGCTCGAGGTGTCGGAAACGAATCCTCTTATGGCACTGGAGCGGCCTGAGCGTGCCAACGGTGTGGAGAAGCCACCCCGAGAGGTGAAACTCTCAAAGGGAAAGGCACGCCTCAGGGAAGAACTTGAAGCGGTGATGGCTAGAGTGTATGACTGTCTCGAGCGTCGTGATGTCAAGGCGTTCCTCTCCGCAGTAGCCGTCTCACAGCATGACCAGAAGACGTTGCGCAAGAAATCCAGCAGGCTGCTGCGGGAAATATTCGAGAACACCCCAGACCCGTCCAAGGCAGTTTTCGTCAAGATGAAGACTAAGGGTCATCGGATCACCGGCTACTATTTCGTGGCACCATATCCTACGAACCAGTCGTTCAAATTCGTGTATCTACTAGTTTTCATCCGTCGTGATGGTGAATGGAAGTTGGTTTTCAGCCTCGACCACGCCCCGGCGATGAATCTCAGCGTAGCGAAATCTGGGGGAGATGTGGTTTCCAGAGCGGAAGAAGTGATAAGGGATATTGGGGGGCTATTAGACCTGGATTTCGTCATAACGTCTCTGTTCGACAACATCATCAACGACACACCCTGAGAGTCCTAGAGTATTGCAACTGCGCTCAGCGTCGACTCGTAGCCGCCCCCCTATCTCTCAAACCGTGCGACCCAGCCGCCTCCCGGTGCGAGGCCCGCGCTGATTGTATCGCCGGCCGTCACCCGCCGTTGCTCGCGACGATAGTCGGTCGCGCTGCGATGCGCATTCACGCCGTCCTTGAAGATCGTTGCGTTCCAAATGCCTCCACCGAGGAATGAGAGATCGAGTTCTATTTCGCGTTCAGTCCAGTCTGTCATAGCCCCGACGTACCACTCGTCTCCGCTGCGCCGAGCAACTGCCACCCAGTCACCTACATGGGCGGTCAATGCCCGTGTCTCGTCCCACACCGTCGGAACACCGACGATGAAATTCAGGCATTCCAGTTCGCGCAGATAGTTAGTCGGCGAATCCGCCAACATCTGAAGCGGGCTCTCGTACACGACGTACATCGCCATTTGATGTACGCGCGTACCCAAACTCATCGGCCTGTCGAACACCGCGTGGAACTGGTTCTCCTGAGCGTTGAGCATCGCACCTGGCGTGTAGTCCATCGGACCGGCGAACATGCGGATGAAGGGGAGTGTTACGTTGTGCTCAGGAGTGGGATGTTCCGACCACTTGACCCATTCCAGCCCACGCACACCCTCTCTCGTGATGACGTTGGGATACGCTCGCCTCAAGCCGGTGGGTTTGTACGCGCCGTGAAAATCGACGAGGAGGTGGCGTTCGGCCGCGGCTTCCGCAACCCGCCAGTAGTAGTCCACCATGGGCTGGTCGTCGCGCTGCATGAAATCGACCTTGATGCCGACAACGCCCCACTCGGCGAACCTGTCGAGTGATTCCTCGAAGCGGTCCTCCAGACTCTTCCATACAACCCAGAGAATGATTCCAACTCCCCTTTCGCGGGCGTGATTCAGCAGTGCATCCAGATCCACTTCGGGATTGATGACAGAT
>CAYTDU010000282.1:0-6918 GCA_964436395.1 uncultured Gemmatimonadaceae bacterium
ACGTGTTCACGCTGAAGCGAGCTACTTCTTCAGCGGGGTCGGCGAACTCACCGACTCTCCCCCTGTCCGGGAATAGCCTCTCGAGAACGCGCACGGCCTGGAAGAAGCCGAACGACGTCGGATCTTCCAGGATCTCCCGTTCGAGTTCGACCTGCGCTAAAGCAGAGTCTTCCATCCGGCTCTCGGAGGCCATTCGCGAAGCATCTCCTTTCGCTGCTCACAACGAGCAGCGAGAATGCAGAAACTGTTGAGTGAGGCGAATTGGCCGAGCAAGTGCTCGAGCACGCTGGCAAAGAGGAATACGCCTCCCCCGGCAAATTGGTCTTCATCAAAGTCAATTTCGACCCGGTGTCCCCTTGCGAAGCTAACGCCGTGTTCACCCTCTATCCTCGAGTAGCACGGACCGCTGGCGACGCGCTTGACCCCCCGAATCTGTCTGTCCACGGATGCCGAATCCGCGAAATTGTGCAGCTGGAGCAATTCGTGCAGCGCGTCTACGCCACCGTCCACGAGCGACAGGTAGTTGAGGGATAACAAGGAGATCAGGCGCCATAGCTGCGACTTGCCCAGAGGTGGTTGTATGACCTGCGTAGGCCTCACGAGAGGCGAGATTCTCTCTACCGGGCCACCACCGGGCAGCGACAGGTCGCCGCCATCCGCACCGAATGGCAGGCGACTGGGCAGGTCTCCGTTGAAGCACGTGAGTCGGGTAGTAACGGCATCGAGCGACGGATACACCACCCGGCCTGACAGATCCACGAAAGATACGGAAACGTCTGTGGCGTCATCGCTCGACCAGGAAACCGTTTTGCGCCTCGCATACCAGAAAAGGCGTTCTGCCGTCCCGTGTTTGGCGTGTCTGTGGGAGTAGAACGGCTCGAACTTGAGGGTTTCCGAGCTACCCGGTGTCGTTGCCACGACTTCATCTACCGAAAAGACGCTGGTTGTTTCTCTCCTGCGTGCGTCCGGCACGATCGGATACTCGTGGTGCTTCTGGGTCAGCAACACGGGCTCGGACGTCTGCGCGAAGAGGTTCACGACCGGTGTGCAGCCAAGACGGAACGTTCGAGCAGAAACACCGGTCTGTAGCATTTCGGTTCGGTCGATGTGTTCGAATTGGGACAGCAGGAATATCACCTCGACCTGTTCGTGAAAACCGGCTTCGCGGATCTCTTTGAATCCTGCGAGGTCGAGGAAGAGGAACTTCTCGGGGAATGTGAAATACTCCTGGAGCAAGCTATACCCGGCGAACGACCTCCTCGGGTACGGAAGCATGCCTTCGTCTTTGCCGAACCCTACCGGAACGATCTCGTTCGACGCTAGCTGCAACGTTGGCTTCTTGGTTGATTTCCCCGGCTCCCGTACGAGAATCCTAGTGCAGTTGTTGCATAGTAGCTCATAGAGGGTCGACGTGAGATTGCTTTCGCCGCTCAAGTGCAATCTAAGCACATCGAGATCGAGACTCCTGAACGTCACATCGGGAAGGCACCGGAGCTTGATCCGCAATGCCCACGGCTCAGATGTCTTCACCGGAGGTCCGAGTTGGTCGGGCGTGATCCAGCGAGCTTCCTCGACGGTCACCGGCCAAAGTGTCGTATCGTAACAGGTCCTGAACTTGCACGGTGCTCCCCCAACCGGTGCCGAATGAAGCTCTGTGTCCCTCGGAATCGGAAAACCACTGGTGAGCTTCCCTTGTTCGGGATCTAGCCCAAACTCAACTAGCGACATGGCCGGGATCGGACGGATATAGTGCGGATGAAGCAGACTCAGAAGCGCTTCGCTGATCTCTGAGAAGTCGTCTTCGATTTTGAGATGGATCCGTGCCGCCAAAAAAGCGAAACCCTCCAGGAGCCGCTCCACGTGCGGATCCTCACACTTGGAGGGTTCGAGCTGTAGCCTTGATGCAATTTTGGGGTACTTCTGGGCAAACTCGGCGCCCATCCGCCGCAGGAATGCCAGCTCACGCTCATAGAAGAACAGCAGGTCGTCTCGCGCCATTGCCTCACTTTACTTCGAAATTGCAGCTCGTTGTGTCCAGTATGGTGTCGAATGCTACTTGTTCAGGGTTTGGCTCCATGCGCAGCATACCTTCGATCAAGAAGCGTAGCTGCCTGGTCCCTCCCTCACCGGTATCGGTTACCGTAATTTTCACATCAGCCAGCCGCGGCTCGAAGAGTACGATCGCCTCTTCGATGCGCCTTGCCAACTGCGTACGCGCCTCCGGCGAATCGGCGCTCAACGACGTGATATCGGGCAGCCCGTAGTCAAAAAGCGAGTTCTGCAGTTCACCCATCGATTCGGGCGCCGGCTCGGGGATTCGCCGCGTGTTAAGCAGCCATTCAACATCCCGCCGTACAGCCTGCTTGAACTCCGATACCGACTGCGCGTAGGTCATACGAGGTTCCGCGTTGCTCATCGGATCTCTGTCAATCAGTCGGTCGAGCAGCGACTGCTGAGCCGTCCTCTCCACTTCGCGTCTGGCCATCGTCTGGACTAGGAATCACCCAGCCGATTCAGAAGAGCAGTCGCATCTACTGCGCCAGAGTCGTCGTCCTCCTCGGGTTCCGATTCGGCAGGCTCCGCCGCTGGGGTGGTGGCGGGCGCCGAGGAGGTTTGCTCGGGCTGCGCACTCATTGAGCCGGCATTCTCTCCCGGGTACGAGATGGCTTTCAGGGGATCGAGCCTGCAGATGCGCTTATAGAGATCGTCCTGCGCACTCTCACTGTCCGGATCCATTGTCTGCATGCACCTGTACAGCAGGCTCAGCGGCCTGGCTACCGTCTCGCCGGTCTCCCACTTCTCCAGGTCGTGAGCATCGATCATCCCGGACAGATCTCTCAGGATCGGCAACGCGACTGCCTCATGACCGGTGTTCACCATGATGTCGGCCGCCTCGGTCCGTCTCAGAAACTTGTCGCGGTTACATTTTTCCTGTTCGGAACGAGACATCAATAGCTGTATTGCCTTTTGATGCTGTCCCGACTTGGCCAGCGCTGCGGCTCGATCAGAGGCTGTCCTAGCAGCGCGCGGAGCAGCCGCGGAAACGATTTCCAACTCGTCATCATCCGCGATGGTTATAGGCTGGTCACCCCCGGCGACACTCGCCGCGAGCACCTCCCGCAGCCATGATCGGGTTTCCGCATTTGCCGTAGGAGTGTCGTCCATGAGTGTGAGTTGCGGCAAGTCCGGCACGTCGCGCAGGAATTCCACGAGAGCCCCTCGTATCGCGGAGGCCACATACTCGTACTCGCTACCCAATGCTTCCAGCGCAGTCAGGATATAGCGCTGCAAATCTAACCAACCGCGGCCATGCGCCGTCGCCATTACGCTTTCGCCCGCAGCCAGCAACTCAGACCACTTCTCGTCCAGCAATAGACCTTTGAGTCGAGTTCGGGTATTGGTGGGTGGTGCAGCGAGCGCCTTCGGATCGACTTCGCTGCCAGACGACCGAAGCTCACCCCACCTGAACCCCCGCAACATCAGGTACGGCGCCGGGTTGGTGGGATCCTCGCGTTGGAGGAACCGAGCCGCAGCGGCGATATGCGCCGCAGCGTCCTCGCGGCTGGTCGGTTCAGCCGAGAGTCCCTGTGCTTCCGGAGTCGCAGCCGTACCCGGTACAGCTGCAGGCTCAGCCTCAACTGGTTCGGGCTCTATGGGATCCGGGTCGATCTCCAGTTTCTTCGCAAGCAATTGGGCCGCCACACCACGCACGTCGTCCAGTGCATTTCGCAACTTGGTGTAGCTCGGCGCGTCACTACCAAATTTCTCGGCCCCAAGCCCGTCCAGTTCGTCGAGCGTCGAGACGCTGCCTTCGATGTCGGCAACGAGCTGTTTATACCAATGCTTCACGGTTGCCTGAAAACCTTTGTCGAACTCCTCCAGAGTCGGCTTGCCGGCTGCAACCGCCTCAGACCTAGCACTCCTCTTTGCTGGATCGGCGCCCGCCTCCTCTTCGTACCCAATCGACAAGGCCTCCTGGTATTCGAAATAGCCATGCCCTTGCTCGTTGAGCGGGGCGAACTTCACGGGGATGTCTAGGTAGTCACCAACCCAGTTGAGGGGCATGGCGCGCATCTCTGCGTCGCCGTCTTCGAGTTCCGGATACACCTGGTCCCAGTAACGCTCCAAGAGGCCATTCATCAGTTCCAGGCCGTCTCGCAGACCAGCTATCCCATCACGCTTGATCAGGGCCTCCGTCAGCCAGGCAGCGAGCTGCAGGTCTTTTGACTGAGTTCCCAGCGCTTCTGTAGCAATCTTCTCTGCAAGCCTATAGTCCGGAGGCGTGCGATCGCCCGTGAGAGAATCTACCTCCTCAGTGCGTGCTTTCTTTAGTTTGTCGTAGATGGTCAGCCCGTCTTCACCGGGGTCATCCCTGAGGTAGGTACCGGCAGGGTTTGGACCCTCGATGGGTTCGAGCAACTTGAGGATTTCGTCGCGCATCTTGCATCTCCGGATCAGCCGCTGGCTGCAGAAATCTCGAGTGTGCGCAGCTCCAGGATGGGGATCTCCTCGCCGTCGACGAGGAACAACTTCTGGCCGACAGGCACCTCGTTGTTGTCGTCCAGAGCCACCCACTCGGTGACGCGTCCGAGGCGGACGTCTGTCTCTTCATACTGCCATGACAGCGGAGAAATCGCCGGGATGAGCACTTGTCCGAGCTCGAGACCACTGAACCCGGGGCCTGTCTGAACGATCGCAGGTGTCCACAAGAGATCCCTCAGACGTTTTGGGGGGGACATCTCCACAGAGGCAACGTGCTCGAGAGGAATCCATAGGTATTGTCCCGCTGCGAAGACCTCGAGGCGTGCTCCCAAGCGCGGATCTGCATCCGTGAATTCCCGGAAGGCCTTACCGTTCATTGTTCCGGATACCGTTCTGGGGACAGTCCCTCCCACTGGGAACTGCTGCGCCTCGAACATCTCCTGGCGGTTCCTCTCGGCGTGCAGGGCACTGCGATACAACAACGCGCCCTGCGACGCTTCGCGGCCACCCTGACCGGCGATGTCCAGTTGCTTTTCCGCGCGTTCGTAGTCTCCCACGAAGCTGAGCAGCTCGAACAAGAACACGCGTCGCTGAGCGTCGGTTGGATCCTTCCGCAACTCGGCGCCCAGCGACTCGATCGCCTCGTCGAGTTTACCTGCTTCAAAGAGGTCGCGTGCTGTCACTCAACTCTTCCGGCCTGGCATTACGGCGCGGCTGCAAGCGAGATGTCATATGCAGCTCTTACTGGCTTGCCCAGTTTTCCGTCCGTATCCTGTTCCTTGTAAGACATCTCGACCTTCGTGTAGGCCAATGAAAGGGATTCCGCGGGGGTGTCTTCACCTCCTCCTCCACCCCAACTGATATCGGCGATAAACACGGTATCGAACTTGTACTCTAGATACGGCAACTGCTCGCCACCTGCTTTGCAAATGCTCACAACCGCGTTCTTGAAGTGCTTGCCCAGGCAGCATGCCTGGAACAGTAGGGGACTCGATTTGTCTGTCGCCTTGGTGACGTTGAACGTGGACAGCTGCACGCGGCCCGCACCCCGGCCACCGCCCGCAGACATGTCTACTGGGTTGCTTGCCCCTAGATTGAACGAGGCGAGTTTGATCTGCTTCTCAAATCCCCTCTGAGTCGCTTCACTCTCCACGCCGTCGATCTTGAGAAATGCGTTGAACATGCTGTTGCTCCTTCATCTCCTGGAAGTTTCAGTATACTCGAGCAAGAGAAACTCACTGGCGTTTCACAAAGTTATGGCTCAACCGGCAGGTGGCGGAAGCTCGGCAACCAACCGCATGGCCACGCTCAGTTCATCCAGCTGGAAGTGCGGACGAAGATACGCGACCGCGTGGTAAGCACCTGGCTTGCCCGGGATCTCCTCGACCTCCACTCTGGCTTCACGCAACGGGCACTTGGCCTTGACGGCCATCGGTGCATCGTCGTTCGCAACCACGTAATTGTTGATCCAGTTGTTCAAGAACGAGTTGGCCTCGTCCTTGGTCATGTACCCGCCGATCTTGTCGCGCATCATCACCTTCAGGAAGTGCGCGAATCGTGACACGGCAAAGATGTAAGGGAGTTGCGCAGATATCCGCGCGTTGGCCGTTGCGTCGTTGGATTGATACTTCTTGGGCTTCTGTGCCGATTGCACGCTGAAGAATGCGGCGTTGGCCGTACCCTTGGCGTGGACAAGCGGAACGAATCCGAGATCGGCCAATTCCTTCTCGCGCCGGTCCGTGATGGGCGTCTCGGTCGGGCACTTCATTGCGATGTCGCCCGAGTCGGTGCGGAAGTTGTGAACCGGCAAGCCCTCTACGAGACCACCACTCTCAACCCCACGAATCGTCGCGCACCACCCGTACGACGCGAATGCCTGGGTGACCTTTGCTCCGAGGCCCCACGCGGCGTTCCCCCACAGATACTTGCTGTGGTCAGTGCCGTCGACCTGCTCCTCGTAGTTGAACGCTTCTATGGGTACCGTCTCCGACCCGAACGGCTCACGTAACAGCATTCTTGGCAATGTGAGCGCTACGTAACGAGAGTCCTCGCTGTCACGGAACGCCTTCCACTTGGCGAATTCGGTCGTGTCGAAGACCTTAGCCATGTCACGCGGCTTGTCCAGGTCCATGTAGCTCTCGAGGTTGAACATCTCGTTCGATGCCGCGGACATGAACGGTGCGTGTGCGGCAGCCGCGACTTCGGAGATTTTCTCCAACAGCTCGATGTCTTGACCACTCTTGTCGAACTCGTAATCGCCGAGTATTGCTCCAAACGGGGCACCCCCGAAAACTCCGTACTCTTCCTCATAGATCTTCTTGAACAGCGCGCTCTGATCGAACTCGGGCGCCCGTTGCAGATCTTTCAGGAGATCCTTCTTGATGACGTTGAGCAGTTTGACCTTGAGCTGATCACTCGTCTCCGATTCAGAGAGTA
>CAYTDU010000283.1:0-6904 GCA_964436395.1 uncultured Gemmatimonadaceae bacterium
ATCGCGTACTGTTTCGACACGCCGTTTATGACCACGAGCTTCGAGTTTTCACCGGACTTCTTGGCGTACTTGTAGCAGTTGATTGGCTGCTTCCCGTCGAAGATCAGTCTGTGGTAGATGTCGTCCATGATCAGATAGAGGCCCTTCTTCTCGCAGAACTGCACGATGTCCGCGATGAAATCCTCTGAATACATGGCGCCCGACGGGTTGTTCGGGCTGTTGATCATAACAGCCTTTGTATATGAGGTAACGACTTGTTCGATGTCCTGAAGCCGGGGGTAGAACGTGCCATCTTCAGGGACTACTGGGACCGGAATGGCTCCACACAGTTTCACCATCTCAGGGTAGCTGACCCAATATGGACTCGGGAAAATCACTTCATCCTGAGGGTTTAAGATCGCCTGCAGGCAGACCATTATCGCCTGCTTGGCTCCTCCCGATGCCATCACGTTCTCGGGCTCCACCTTGCGATCATAGAACTCGTCTGTGTAGCGGATTATCGCTTTCTTCAATGCGGGAATCCCGTCTGCCGGGGTGTAGCGGATCTCCCCGGAGTTGAGCAACGCGGAGGCCGCAACGAGCGCGTCGATCGGCGTTTTGGTCTTGGGCTCGCCGCCACCAAGGTGGATGACTGGCTCACCCTTCGCTCGCAGGATCGCGGCCGTCTCATTGAGCTTCAGAGTGGCCGATTCCCCTATCGACTTACCTATCAGGCTGATACTCATCGTACTTCCTCTGTTGTGTTGGCATGCACGTTCTGTAATGAATGCCGCTCAATCCGGTGTCTTCGCAGGCTCCGATTGCGGCAATACCCCCCTCGCTGCGCGAAGAGGGGTACGAAACGTATATCCATTGGTTAGGAAAACCAATCCACTCAATTCACGGCATGATTCCCGAACGATAGCTGCCTCGAGGAAGCCTCCTCGAACAATAAGTAAGCTTCCTGAAGCCAAGAACTAACGTTTCCGGAAACGGGGACCCGCTTTCCTCCGCATGTGAGAAAGCCGCCTTTGACTCAAAGGAAGCTGCCTGTAACGACCAGGTAGCTTTCTCCAGGCGTGGGGAACGCAGCTTTATGCACGCGCCAACTGTTGAGACACAATTGGTTAGTCGAATAGAGCGCCAAGAGCCGTCGCGCCATTGGCGGCTTTTTGCGTTTCCAACTCGTGACCGTCGGACAACTTTGCGCGAATGTTGAAACCATTGATTCGCCCGGTCACACTTCCCTTCCGCTATATTGTCTGGCGTGGGATTGGACCAACACGGCTGAGGACTTGGCCGGATTGGGAAGTGGCCGACCGAGGAGTCCGGTCGGTTTTGGTTTTTGAACGGATAGTCACCCTTCTTCCGAGAAAAGCGATACCATGAACAAGTCACCTTCTATCATCTACACCTGGACCGACGAAGCTCCTGCTCTGGCGACCTATGCGTTTCTACCGGTGATCCGCGCCTTCGCCGGCGCCACCGGAGTTCCGGTGGAGACACGCGATATATCTCTGGCGGGGCGAATCCTCGCCGTGTTCCCTGATGTGCTCACCGAAGAGCAGAAGGTCTCCGACGACCTTGCCGAGCTGGGACATTTGGTGGAGGAACCGGAAGCCAACGTCATCAAGTTACCGAACATCAGTGCTTCTATTCCCCAAATAAAGGAATGCATTGCAGAGCTTCAGGCATTGGGATATGGGCTTCCGGACTACCCCGAGGAGCCGGTCAATGACGAAGAGCGGGCCATCAAGGAGCGCTATGATACGGTTAAAGGAAGCGCTGTGAACCCGGTCCTTCGCCAGGGGAATTCGGACAGACGCGCCCCCAGTTCGGTGAAGAATTTCGCAAAGGCGAACCCACCTCGGCCGCTACTCAAGCCCTGGCCCGAGGACTCGAAAACTCATGTGTCGCACATGACCGCCGGCGACTTCCGGAACAACGAGAAGGCGGTAACGTTGGGAAAGGCGACAGAGGCTCGGATTGAGCACGTGTCGGAGGATGGGACAGTAACGGTATTGAAGAAATCCCTGCCTCTCCTCGCTGGAGAAGTATTGGACGGGACTTTCATGAGCAAGAAGGCGCTGGTGGAGTTTCTCAAGGAGCAGGTGAAGGACGCAAAGGATAAGGGTGTCCTCTTCTCGCTTCACATGAAGGCCACAATGATGAAAGTCTCGGACCCCATCATCTTCGGGCACTGCGTCAAGGTGTTCTTCGAGGACGTATTCTCCAAACATGCCGACCTCTTTGCCGACCTCGGGATCGACGCCAACAATGGGTTCGGCGATGTGCTTGACAAGATCGCGAGCCTCCCGGAGGAGCAGCGTATGGCCATCGAAGCCGACATTCAGGCGGCATTCGACAATGGGCCAGGCATTGCAATGGTAGATTCGGACAAAGGCATCACGAACCTCCACGTTCCCAGCGACATCATCATCGACGCCTCCATGCCCCCCATGATCCGCGATTCCGGGCGCATGTGGAACGCCGATGGGGAACTTCAGGACTGCAAAGCCGTCATTCCCGATTCCAGCTATGCTGTCATGTACGACGCTATGGTCCGGGATGTTCAGGCCCACGGTCAGTTCGATCGCACCACAATGGGCAGTGTTCCCAACGTGGGTCTCATGGCTCAGAAGGCCGAAGAATACGGCTCCCATGACAAGACATTCGAGGTCCCGGCCGACGGGACAATGCGGGTGGTGGACGGGGACGGAAAGGTTCTCGTTGAACATGCCGTGGAGGAGGGTGACGTGTGGCGGGCGTGTCAGGCCAAGGACGCCCCCATAAAAGACTGGGTGAAGCTGGCCGTGCGGCGGGCTCGAGCCACGGGGGATCCGGCCGTCTTCTGGCTGGACAAGAACAGGGCCCACGATGCCGAGTTGATCAAGAAGGTCGAAGCCTACCTGCCGGAGTTCGACACCGACGGCCTTCAGATCGAGATTATGGCTCCCGTGGAGGCAATGAAGTTCTCCCTGGAACGGATACGCCGAGGCGAGGACACGATTTCGGTGACCGGGAACGTTCTCAGGGACTTCCTCACGGACCTTTTCCCTATCCTCGAGATCGGCACCAGTGCCAGGATGCTCTCGATCGTACCCCTCCTGAATGGGGGAGGCCTCTTCGAAACCGGAGCCGGCGGTTCGGCGCCGAAACACGTGCAACAGTTCGAGAAAGAGGGCCACTTGCGATGGGATTCGCTGGGCGAGTACATGGCCCTGGGCGCGTCCCTCCAACACCTGGGCGAGCAGTTCAACAATCCCGGCGCGTTGGTTCTGGGTGAGACCCTGGATGCGGCCACCGCCAGTTACCTCATGAACGCACGGTCGCCGGGCAGGAAGGTCCACGAACTGGATAACCGGGGGAGCACTTTCTACTTGACCCAGTATTGGGCTCGAGCCATTGCGGACCAGGATAGGGACTCGGCTCTCGCAGGGCGGTTCGAGCCGGTGGCGACTGCATTGGAGGAGCAAGAGCAGGCGATCCTCGCGGAGATCAACGACACCCAGGGACCTGCCCAGGACATCGGTGGGTACTACAAACCCGATCGGGAACGAGCCACCAAGGCCATGTGCCCGAGTGGAACGCTGAACGAGATCATCGAGGGGTTATGAGGGGCATGGGAAAGGTATCCCGTTCTGGATTATGCACGGAGATCGTCGGCCGGAAGTAAGGCAAAGTTCCGGCTCGAGTAAGCATCCAAGCGCCAGGGAGATTTCCCCTGGCGTTTTGCTAATTACGGCTTCGCTATCCTGAACCTCACAACTCGGGCTACATCCAACTCGTCTCTGGTGACGGCCCAAACTTTGTCGCCCCTCACGACGGGCTCGGGACGTGTTCTGAATGATCTAGGCGTCGTGACATGACCGAGGAAGGTGCCGTCCGGCAGAAATACGTCGAACGCCGCAGGTTCGGTGAAACGTATCTGAGGACGATCGGTGCGTCGCTCTTCAGCGAGCGCTTCAGCTTCGGTCATGGTTGAGTAACCTTCCTCCGAAAGCTGAACCCAGATGTTTCCCTCTTCGGATGCAAACAATCCCGTGAACGGAGGTTTCGTGTCGGGTAGCCCCGGGCCGTTCCATTTCCAGCCAGGATATTGGCGTTGGAATCTTGCTGTGCGTTCTCTGCGGCGCTCCTCGGCTTCTTCTGGCTTCACGGTGACGGGCGTCCAGGCCCGTTCGATTCTGAGTACCGGTTCCTCCGTTCGATAAAGGTCGATCCGGTAATCTGTGCTCACGCCGCCGATCATATAGCCCAGAGGGCTGAACGACCAACACTCATCGGGGCTGAACGGAACGTCATCGGAGGAGCTGCTGTTTTCGCGGCTTGCGGTGATCTGGGGAGGTTGGTAATCCCATTTTGGAGCGGGAATTGTATCCAAGATTCCTGAGGCGGGATCGATTCGGGCCAGGCCGAATTCCCACTCCCAGGGTGCTGTGCCGTAATTGAGCAGCACCAATGAATACGCGTAGCCGCTAGTATCCACATAGAGCCGCCTTGAGGTATTGAAGCCACCCGGGAACCATAGCTGCTCCAAATATTCGCCATCTGTACTGTAGAGAGTGACTCGCCCGTTCGCCGGGTCGCGTAGCATCAGCCGGTCATCGGGCAGGATCGCTATGGCGCCAGGCGCCTTGTATTCGCCCGGCCCGCCACCCTCACGGCCAATGTCACGGATGAAAGTGCCGTCTGGAGCGTACATGCGGATCACCGGTACTTGTCGATCCAGTAGGTAGACGAAACCGTGAGAGCTAATCGCGAAGGAGCGTGGCTCGCCGATCAGGTATTCATCGGGTCCCTCTAGCATCCCGATCGAGATCTCGGCCTCGAGGAAGGCGGTGTCACCCCACACCGACCCAGATGTCGTTCTAACCACCACGGTATCGCCAACGGTATCGATGGCGGTCTCCCATTCACCGTCCACGCAATCACGACCTCCGCCCGTGCACGCCACAGCGACGAGTAGGAGACACAAACCAGCCAACCCAACCAGAACCAAGCGGGCCATTCAACAGTTCCTCATAGGGGAGTGATTTGTCTCTTTAGATAAGCTCAGCTGCCGAATGGTTGAACACGCCGCACTTAGCTCGATCGCTTCGGGAGACTAATCGGTATTTTCGTCCGAAATACCGATTACGTCTGACAACTACATGGCCGAACGCAGAATTCCAGATCCACTATTTGACAGGATATGTGATCCATCTCCATTTTCATTGATCCCTCAACAGCTTATCAGATTCCGAAGCATGAGGAGCCCACGCCTTGACCGCAAATAGAATGCTACTGCACCATCGTACGTCGCAGTTACTGAGTCTCGCCTTCCTCGCGCTGCCGAGCATGGCGACCCCGCAAACTGGTGCAATGGAAGTAGGTATCGACGAGAAGCTGGGGGATGTCATCCCCCTCGACCTCACTGTAGTCGACCACGAAGGCCACTCAATACAGCTGGCGGACTTCGTCGACAGACCGACCGTTCTCGCTCTGGTCTATTACCGATGCCCGGATATCTGCTCGCCGTTGCTGATGGGGCTATCTGACGCGATCAGCAAGATGGACCTCGAACCGGGAGAGGATTACAAGATTCTGACGGTATCTTTCAGTCCCGATGAAGGTCCGGAAGACGCACACCATTCGATGATGCATCTGCAGGATATGCATCACGGAGAATGGCCCGGTGGTGCCTGGGCGTTCACGACAGCCGATTCGGCCACTGCTGCTGCCGTCACGGATGCGGTGGGTTTCAGATACGCGAAGGTCGGTGAGGATCAGTACAATCACGCAGGTGCCATCACGGTACTTTCGCCGGAAGGACAGGTGGCTCGCTATCTGTACGGCATCACATTCCTCCCGTTTGATCTCAAGATGGCGCTCGTGGAAGCGGCCGCAGGAAGGGTCGGGCCCACCATCAACCGTGTACTGCTGTACTGCTTCAGCTATGACGCGGAAGGTCAGACATACGTCTTCAACTTCCTGAGAGTTGTGGGCACCGTAATCATGTTCTTTGCCCTGATACTCGTAATGTGGCTGGTCATATCGAACCGAAGAAGCAGGAAGATGCAGGAAGTCACATGAGCCGTCGAACGTCCGGAGCAGTGATAAGCTATCTGGAAGCCGGGAGAGGAGCTGGGTTTTGGCCCTGGCTAAAGTCTTGGATTTTCACGGTCGACCACAAACGAATCGGCGTTCTGTACCTCGTGACAATCATGAGCTTCTTCGCAATTGGGATATTGCTTGGGCTCACCATGCGTCTGGAACTGATTGCTCCAGGCAAAACGATCATCGGCCCCGACACGTACAACGCTCTGTTCACAGTGCACGGGGTGATCATGATTTTCCTTTTCATCATCCCCGGCCTCCCGGCAATATTCGGCAACTTCTTCTTGCCGATTCAGATAGGTGCACGCGACGTGTTCTTCCCGCGTTTGAACCTGCTGTCGTGGTACTGCTACGTGGCTGGAGCGCTGCTCGCAGTGACCGCACTGTTCACTGGCGGTGGTGCTCCTGACACCGGTTGGACTTTTTACGTACCCTACGCCGTGCGCACGGGCACGAACGTGACACTCGCCGTATTCGCGGCCTTCGTCCTCGGGTTCTCCTCGATACTCACCGGCCTGAACTTCGTGACAACGGTGCACAGAATGCGTACCACGGGGATGACCTGGTTCAGGATGCCGCTAAACGTCTGGTCGCTCTACGCGACCGCATGGATTCAGCTGTTGGCCACACCGGTAATTGCGGTAACGCTTCTCCTGGTGATGCTGGAACGTATGTTCAATCTGGGCTTGTTCGATCCGGCCCGCGGTGGAGATCCGATTCTCTACCAGCATCTGTTCTGGATCTACTCCCATCCGGCGGTTTACATCATGATCCTGCCGGCAATGGGAGTGGTGTCTGAGATCATCCCGACTTTTTCGGGCAAGAT
>CAYTDU010000284.1:0-6888 GCA_964436395.1 uncultured Gemmatimonadaceae bacterium
ATTCGAAATCGAGGACAATGGCATTGGCATGTACGAGGAAACCCGAGACAAGGCTTTCACGCTTTTCTTCTCGTCCAAGGGAACCGGTACGGGACTCGGCCTGTTCATATCGGACAGAATCGCCAACGCCCACGGCGGGACTATTGAGCTCGAGTCGGAACTGGGTATAGGAACACACTTTGTCGTGAAGTTGCCTAGAATGCGGCCACCTGAGATGGAGGTGGAGCCGGATCAGGCTGATCTAGCGGAAATGGAGGCGTTTCGTGGCTGACCAACAAAAGACCGTCCTCGTGGTTGATGACGAACCTGATGCGCGCGACTATCTGGCCGCGGTCCTAGGCGACAACGGCTATGGCGCAGTCACCGCAAAGGATGGCACTCAAGCGATAGCGCTGCTGGAAGAGTCTCTACCTGATCTGGTGTCACTGGATATCACCATGCCGGAAAAGTCGGGAGTAGCTGTATATCGCAAACTCAAGGAGGACGAACGGTTCAAGAGTGTGCCCGTCATTATCGTTACCGGTGTGTCGGATGAATTCGAAAGGTTCATTTCCACCAGGCGACAGGTGCCGCCGCCCGATGGTTACATAAGCAAGCCGGTGGATGCCGACGTCTTCATGAGGATGGTGAATAAGTACATCGGCTAATCGTCAACACCGACAAACCACATAGATTCAGCCGCTCGTCCCGCATGGGCATATTCTGTCCATTCCCAGGAGGTGGCAGACTCCTGCAGCCGTGATCCCGTATATCAGGTAATGCTTGCCGTGCGACTTGATGTGTCGCCATATGCCGTCAAACGATGCGTTCACCATGGTGGTGCCGGTGAGCACGACGACGTCTGACGCGGCAACGAGATCTCCAGTGCGCTCCGAACCGTCCCAGACTTCCACTCCGAATTTCCGCTCGCCGATGTTGTCCTGGGACAGGTCGGTGATACGGACCTGATTCGCGCCGAACTTGTCCACCAGACGCTCCGCTATTGCCGGGTTCAACCCGATCAATCCTACTGCGACATCGCCAAACCGTTCGGAGACAGTGTCGGCGATCTCTACCGCGCAGCGCTCAGGGTCTTCATCCTTGCAGTGAACCGTTGCCCCAACCAGACCCAGATGACCGAGTGTGGCATTGAGAGCAGCAATGAAGACCGCTCGTTGTTGGTTTACGCTCAAATCGAGGTCTACAATCTCACTCAATGTGCCGCTGTACTCCTCCGGTGAGTCTGTATATGCCTGCCCTCTCGTGCCAAGGAGGGTTGCCTCGATCACTCGCTCCTTTCCAATGATGATCGGGAAGTCACGCCGCTCCGGATTCCCGATGGCTTCTTCCGGCGTCAACGGTATTACTCGGACTGTGACCTTGGTATCACTGAGTTGTTCACGTTTGAGAATATCGGCGAATTTGGCTTTGACTTGGTGCAGTATAGGGGATGTCTTGTCCGTCATTATGGTTCCTGCTGCATGGCTATGAAAAACTCCGACAACTGATATGCGAAAACCATCTTCAGAGTAAACTATCCTCGGAGTCGGCTGTGTGTAGCAGGTCGAGAAACTTCGTTGGCAAAAAACGCTGATATCTATACTTTAGGGTATAGCTTTTATGTCTGCAACGCTGTAGACTTCGTGTGTTCTGCAGTGTGGCCAATCCGATAGACACCACTGTTGAATGTTGTGACAAGGGGATACATGGCCGACGAAACTTCTCAACACGACATCACCGACCCCGTGATCGCGATAGGCGTTTTGGCCGAGCGGGTGGGCTTGTCGGTTTCGGCCGTGAGAAAATACGAGAATGAAGGTCTTGCGATTGCTCACCGAACTCCCTCGGGACATCGTCTCTTCTCCCACGAGGACATTCGTCGGGTCAAGAACATCCACCGGATGACCCATGAGATCGGCCTCAACTTCGAGGCGATCCGTAGGATTCAGGCGCTCTTGCCGTGTTGGGAACTTCTTCCCTGTGACCCGAAAACTCGCGACTCCTGCCCTGCTTACACTGACGCTACTCGTCCGTGTTGGATGGTAAGAGGAGCAGGTTGTGTTGCGAGAGGCAACGAGTGCAGGGAGTGTGTGGTCTACAGATTCGGATCGATGTGTACAGAACAGATCAAGAGTCTGGTTCACGATCTGGACGATTCCACTAACGGTGATGCTGCATTGAGAGAACTCTCGGATCGAAAACGCCGATCCAAGAAGGAGGAGTGAACAGTGGGTTCGATGCTTCTTGTTATTGCATACGCCTCGGTTGCTGTGTTTGTAGTGGCGGTCGTGCAGCGGTTCGTGGCAATCCAGAGGTTGCCGCTTCATTTGCGCTGGGAATTGTATCCCGTAGCACATGAGAAGGGGCGCGCGAGCTACGGCGGGTCATATCTCGAGGAATCGGATTGGTGGACTAAACCACGCGAGTCCTCCAAGCTGGGCGAACTGAAGGTGATGATCCCCGAGATCCTGCTTCTCGCGGGAGTATGGGAGCACAATCGTTCACAATGGCTTCGGTCTTTCCCCTTCCACTTCGGGATCTATATGCTGGCGGGTTTGATATTCCTGCTGCTCGTAGGAGCACTCGCAGGCGTTGCCGGGGTAGACGTATCGCCGAACGGGGGAGCGGCTTGGAGTGCCCTATACCATTTGACCTACGTCGTCGGGTACGTGGGGCTGGCGCTGGCGTTGGTCGGCTCACTTGCGTTGCTGGCCAGGCGCACGTTTGAAACCTCGTACGCCCAATACACGAAGAAGGCGGACTACTTCAACCTGTTGTTCTTCATAGTAACAGTCGTGATCGCTGTAACGGCTCACATATTCACTGACCCGAGTTTCAGCACACTCAGATCCTACGTTGCCATGCTGGTGACATTCGATTTCACGTCGGCTGGTGCAGGCGCCACCGCCTTTTCGGGGCTCACCGCAGCGGAAATAGTGCTGGGCTGTTTGCTGATGGCTTACATCCCTCTAACCCACATGTCCCATTTCTTCACGAAGTGGTTCATGTATCACGACATACGCTGGAGTGATGAGCCCAACATCGTGGGTGGGAAGATTGAACGGAAGGTGAATGAGATGTTGCAGTACCCGGTGAGTTGGTCCGCTCCGCACATTCGCGGCGATGGAAAGAAAAACTGGGTAGACGTCGCCACGTCCGGCGTAGAGGAGTGAGGACAAGCCGCCATGACAAAAACAAGAGTCAAGATTGAAGACATATCGAAGCCTTCGGAGAAACTCACTGAACTCCGTAAGGAAGACTTCAAGCCTTTGCCGGCTCCATTCGACACGCCGGAGTCCACTCCAGACTTCGCGCCCCTGAGCGATACCGCAAAGGAGAACTACGAGTGTTCGCTGGATGACACCATTGCAATCAGCCTTCCAAAGCCGAAGACGAAGGAAGAGGAAGATGAGCTGGTTGGGAAGTTTCTGTCTGGACTTCAAAAGCTGTTCACAAAAGAGAACAACTGGACTTTCTTGCAGCCACTAATCCTGTCGATGGAGCACTGCGCTACCTGCCATACGTGCTCGGAGGCATGTCACATCTTCGAAGCGAGCGGCGAGAACGATGTTTACCGGCCGGCGTATCGCTCGGAGGTGTTTCGCCGCCTTTACAAGAAACACGTGAAATCGAAGGGGGGAGTCCTTCAGGAGTGGCGCGACGGCAAGATCGAGTTGAACTGGACCACGGTGGCGAGGCTCGCAGAATTGGCATACCGATGCAACCTCTGCCGACGTTGCGCTCAGACATGTCCTATCGGAGTCGACAACGCGCTCATTGCCCACGAGATCCGGAAGCTCTTCAGTCAGGAAATGGGCATCGTGCCCAAGGAGCTGCACGACAACGGCTCGGTCCTGCAGCTCAAGGTTGGGTCCTCGACAGGCATGAATGATGTCGTGGTCAAGGACAACATGGAGTTCATTGACGAAGATGTGTCGGAGATGACGGGACTCACCGTGGAAACACCTTGGGACAAATACGGTGCTGATATCCTGCTCATCCACAACGCCGGTGAAATTATGGCATGGCCGATGAATCCCGGCGCGTTTGGCGTAATCTTTGAGTCGGCTGGGTTGAGTTGGACCATGTCGAGTGAGATAGCTGGTTTCGACAGCATCAACTACGGTGTGTGGTATGACGACGCTCAATTTGCGCGTGTGGCCATCAAACATGCCGAAGCTGCCAAGAAGCTCGGAGTGAAGAAGATCGTCTTGGGTGAGTGCGGCCATGCGCACAAGGCTCTCACTGTGATAGCAGACCGTGTTCTCACCGGCGACCTGAACATTCCTCGTGAGAGCTCGATGGTCACGTTCGAGGATATCGTTATGAACGAACGGATCAAGGTAGACCCTACACGTAACGACTTTCCTGTAACTCTACACGACCCCTGCAACCTGGTCAGACTCATGGGAATTGTGGAACCACAGAGACGTGTTCTGAAGAAAATCGCGCCTCGCTTCAGGGAAATGGCGCCTCATGGGGTCGAGAATTACTGTTGTGGGGGCGGAAGCGGCTTCGCGATCATGAGCGGGCACAATTTCAACGATTGGCGGGCTCAGATTGCGGGACGCAAAAAGATCGAGCAGGTTCTGAACGCATTCAAGGACGAACTCGACCCGTCCATCAACAAGTACGTGTGCGCTCCCTGTTCGAACTGCAAGGGGCAGCTCCGGGATGCTATGGCGTATTACGGCCTTTGGGAGAAACACAGCATTATGTACGACGGGCTTGCTGAACTCATTGTCAACTGTATGGTTGACGTGAAACCAGGGTTCATCGAGTGGGAGTGGCACTAGACGTCGATCACCAACATTCGAACTTTCAACATTCCAGGCGAACGCGATTCTATGCTTGGGTGAGCCTGAACTAGGAAGGGAACGGTCGAAGCATGAGTCTTCTGCAGGATGGAGATGGTCTGCGTACTCAGCTGGACAAGGTCGAGGATCTCAAGGATGAAGCCGCGCTCGTAGACATTGCCTGTACGGCAACCACTCCTCAGGTGCGTCTTTTGGCGGTATCCCGGGTGAATGACGACGCCAACTTGATGAAGATCGTCTACCAGGCCAGCGAGTTGGATGTACGCCTGGTCGCGGCGGAGCGCATATCTTCGGAAGCGATGCTCGCGGACGTCATCAAGGGACGTGAGAACCTGGAGTTGATCGGCGTTTGCTTCAGCCGCATCACCGATAAGGACATCATCGAGAAGCTCGCGCACGATACCAGTGTGAATCCAATCGCCAGGAGGATGGCCGTCGAGTATTGGGCCGACGAGTCATACTTGGCAGAGGCTAGTGAGGTGGCAGAGGAGGCGAGGGCTGTTCGAAAGAGCCCGGATGCAGTTCGGGCGTTGATCGAAGCTCATGGTGGTGGGATCGCCGGGGTACGTGCAATTGCTCGGTTCCGGCGCAGCGAAAAAGCGCTCAAAGCGTTGGGAACGATCGCTACGATGGGTGGGGATGAAGGCGAGCTGGCGATCGAGTATCTCTGCCAAGGACTGGCGAGCCCAAATCCATCGCTGCGAGCATGTGCAGCCGATGAATTGGCTGATTTGAAGAGCCCTGAACTGGTCGCGCACCTCGTGCGGAGTCTGGACAAACCCGACCTTCGTGAGCCGATTCGTGAAGTCCTCGAGCGGATCGACACACCGGACGCGAGAGCAGCGTTGGGATAAATCGGAACGGCGTACCGACTGCGCCCGGAGGAGCTTACAGATGGCAGCGAAGATCCTGATCATAGACGATGAAAAAGACATGCGCACGTACCTCGGCACCCTGTTCCGCAAGGAGGGGTTCGAGATAGAGAGTGCTTCAAACGGCGAAGAAGGAATTGCTCTTGCCAAGTCCTTTCAGCCCGATCTCATCACACTCGACGTGATGATGCCGAAAAAATCAGGCCTCAAAGCGTATACTGAGCTGCGGACGTCGACAGAGACCAAAGATATTCCGATCATCGTTCTGACCGGGCTCACCAAGCAGGAGGATTTTTTCGGAGAGAACCTGGGTGAACTGCCCCGTCCAAACGCACTCGTCGAAAAGCCGATCGATCGTGACAAATTCATTGAGGTGGCCAAGCAAGTAATGGGGTAACCGCTTCGTGAAAGAAGCTCTCAGAACCTCCGGCAGACACCCGGTGGTGACAATGCGGGCCTGGCAGCCGTCAGGACTTGCTGCGTACGCTGCCAGTGCTCTGGTGGTTTCGGTAGGTCTCGTTTTGGCAGTTCCCCATGTCCCACCGCTCATCCTCGGAATCGTCGTCGCCGCATATCTCGCGGTCATCGGTTACCTGCTGTTCCGGAACCAGAGGAAGCTTTTCACCTACGCTCCGTGGCGCGACGTGATGCCGTGTCTGCTCTCAGTTCAGGACCGGGACCTCCACATCATCGATTCCAACGACCGATTCCGCAGCAACTTCGGCGAACAAGAGGGTAAGCACTGCTATAGAGTGTATAAGCAGCGAGACACGCCATGTCCGGAATGCCCGGTCCTCAGAACGTTCGAAGACGGCCAGGTGCATACCAGCGAAGAGACTGTAGTGGACATGGGAGGCGAGGTAGAGCACGTTGTGGTCACATCGGCGCCGTTGCTCGACGACAAGGGAGAAGTGGGTGCCGTAGTCGAGATGACAACCAGCATCACCGACCTGAAGGTGTTGCAGGAGGAACTCGAGCAAACACATAGGGATTACAAGCGGCTGTTCGATCAGGTACCGTGTTACATATCGGTTATCGATCGCAACTACACGGTGGTGCAGTGCAATGCGATGTATCGGCGGGATTTCAATGTCGACGGCGGATCCTTCTGCTATGACGCGTGCAAGCACCGTGACAGCCCCTGCCCCCAGTGCCTCGTCGACGAGACCTTCGCAGATGGCTTGCCCCATACTCGAGAAGAAAGCCTAACGACGCGAGAC